>CAKTCY010000033.1 GCA_934540955.1 uncultured Faecalibacterium sp. | reverse complement strand
CCCCGCTGCTGAAAAAGGTGTATATCCCCAAGTATATCTTCCCGCTGGAAAAATGCTGCTTTGCCATGGTGAACTGCATCTTCAGCTTTGTGGCGCTGCTGCTGGTCATGATCTTTACCGGCGCGCCCTTCCACCTGACCATTCTCGAGGCGCTGTACCCGCTGGTGACCCTGTTCTTCTTCAGCCTCGGGGTCAGTATGTTCTTAGCGGCGGCTACGGTGTTCTTCCGGGATATCATGCACATCTGGAGCGTGTTCATCACCGCGCTGCTGTATTTCTCCGCCATCTTCTACGACCCCACCCAGATGACCTTTTCCATCGGCGGCTTCAATATGCAGCAGATCATCAAGCTGAACCCCATGTACTGGTATATCACGGGCTTCCGCCGCACGGTGATGTGGGGCATCCCGCTGGATCTGAATATGTTCCTTGTCTGCGGCATCTGCGCCGTGCTGTCCATGGTGGTGGGGCTGTGGGTGTTCCGCAAAACGCAGGACCGCTTTGTGCTGCACATTTAAGGAGGGTGAACAATGGAACCGATCATCAAAGTGGACAATGTTTCCATGTGCTTCAACCTTTCCAAGGAAAAGCATGAGAGCCTGAAGGAGTACTTTCTGGCCATGGTGCAGGGGCGGCTGCAGTACGACGAGTTCTACGCTTTAAAGGACGTCAGTCTGGACATTATGCCCGGCGATTTTTACGGCCTTGTGGGTTTGAACGGCTCGGGCAAATCCACCCTGCTCAAGACCATTGCCGGGGTGTACAAGCCCAGCAAGGGCAAGGTGACCGTAAACGGCACCATCGCCCCGCTCATCGAGCTGGGCGCGGGCTTTGATATGGACCTGACCGCCCGCGAGAACATCTACCTCAACGGCACGGTGCTGGGCTTCTCGCCCAAGTATCTGGACGAAAAATTTGACGAGATCGTGGAGTTCAGCGAGCTGGAAAACTTTCTGGATGTGCCGCTGAAAAACTACTCCTCCGGCATGGTGGCACGCATCGGCTTTGCCATTGCCACCATCACCAAGCCCGATATCCTCATTGCGGACGAGGTGCTGTCGGTGGGCGATTTTCTGTTCCAGCAGAAGTGCGAAAAGCGGATGCAGGAACTGATGGCGGGCGGCACCACGGTCATTCTGGTGTCCCACTCCATCGAGCAGATCGAGCGGATGTGCACCAAGGTGGCATGGCTGAGCCACGGCCACCTGAAAATGAACGGGGACACCCAGACGGTCTGCGCCGCCTACAAGGCGACCCAGCGCGGCGAGGTCTGATATGAATGTACGGTTGAAACGCGCCAAGGAGCTTGCCGGCTACGCCGTGCAGCTGACAAAAGAAGAGGGCCTGCCCACCATGGTCAGGCGCGGCGCGGGCTTTGTCAAGCGCCGCTGCTTTGGCAAGCGTGCACGCTACCTGCCCACCAAAAAGGTGCTGGAGGCGCAGCGCGCAGAGCTGGCAGGCAAAACGGCGGCAGACTGCGGCCTGCCTACCATCTCGGTGCTGACCCCGCTGTATAACACCCCGGAAAAATACCTGCGGGAGTTTCTGGATTCCTTTGTGGGGCAGACCGCGCCCAACGGGCAGCTCTGCCTTGCCGATGCTTCGGACGCTGCCCACGGGGATGTGGAGCGGATCGTAAAGGAATATCAGCAAAAGAATCAACAGATCGTATACAAAAAGATCGAAAATAAGGGCATTGCGGCCAACACCAACGCCGCCGCGCAGCTGGCAACAGGGGAATATCTGGCGCTGGCTGACCACGACGACATTCTGGCACCCCATGCCCTGTACACCATGGGCAAGGCCATCTTGCAGCTGCGGCAGCGCGGCGAGCCGGACGGTTTTCTGTACAGCGATGAGGCACTGTTCACCAAGAGCATCCGCCGCCCCATGGTGGCGCACTTCAAGCCGGACTACGCCCCGGATTACCTGCTGTGCTGCAACTACATCTGCCATCTGGCGGTGTTCCAAAAAGCGCTGTGGGAGCAGCTGGGCGGCGAACGCCCGGAATGCGACGGCAGTCAGGACCATGATCTGTTCCTGCGTCTGCTGGAAAAGACCGGCGGCGCCGCCCATGTGCCGCAGGTGCTTTATTACTGGCGGGTGCACGCGGGGTCTACCTCCGGCGGTGCCGAGGCCAAGCCCTATGTGGCGGCAGCGGCCAAAAAGGCGCTGGCAGACCACCTGACCCGCACCGGACGCACCGGCACGGTGGAGGACGGTCTGTTCCCCAGCACCTACCGGGTGAAGTGGGACATCGTGGGCGAGCCGAAGGTGAGCATCCTCATCCCCAACAAGGACCACACCGAGGATCTGGAAAAATGCCTGCACAGCATCTGGACAAAGACCGCGTGGGAGCACTTTGAGGTCATCGTGGTGGAGAACAACTCCACCGACCCCGCCACCTTTGCCTACTATAAAAAGGCGCAGCAGCGCTACGACGGCCTGCGGGTGGTCACCTACCCGAAAAAGGGCTTCAACTTTTCCGGCATCAACAACTTTGGCCGCAAATACGCCACCGGCGAGTATCTGCTGCTGCTGAACAACGACGTGGAGGTGCGCAATGGCGACTGGCTCACCGAGCTTCTGCGCCAATGCGCCCACCCCGGCGGGGCGGCAGTGTGCGGCGCCATGCTCTGGTACCCGGACGAGACCATCCAGCACGCGGGCGTTATTACCGGGCTGGGGGGCTACGCGGGGCACAGCCACAAGTACAAAAAGGCCGGCGGCAGCGGGTATATGTTCCGCACTGCCACGGTGCAAAACTTTTCTGCCGTTACCGGTGCCTGCCTGCTGGTAAAGACCAGCGTGTGGGACAAGGTGAAGGGGCTGGACGAGGCCTTTGCGGTGGCCTTCAACGATGTGGACTTCTGCCTGCGGGTGCGGGATGCGGGCTGCCGCATTGCGTGGACGCCCTACGCCCAGCTGACCCACTACGAGAGCAAGAGCCGCGGCGGGGACGAGAAGGACCCGGTAAAGGCACGGCGCTTTGCCGCCGAGCAGCAGCGCCTGTACGAGGTGCACGGCAAGGCGAACATCCTGCACGACCCCTACTACAACCCCAACCTGACCATGGACCGGGAGGATTTTTCCGAAAGCGATGATCTGCGCGGGCTGAAAGAGGGACGCATCACGGTGCAGTGGAGGGAATAACAGCATGAACATCAAGGGTCATTTTGAGACCATCACCCGGCACAAGCTGCTGGTGATGAAATACTGCTTTGAATGCGGGTTGTATGAGCAGGGCCTTGCCCACGACCTGAGCAAGTACAGCCCCACCGAGTTCATCCCCGGGTGCATCTATTATCAGGGCGACCACAGCCCCAACGAGGCCGAGCGCGCCGCCAAGGGCTACACCTCGGCGTGGCTGCACCACAAGGGGCGCAACAAGCATCATCTGGAATACTGGATCGATTACAGCACCACCAAGACCGGCCTGACCGGCATGAAGATCCCCCTGCGCTACGTCTGCGAGATGGTGTGCGACCGGGTGGCTGCCAGCCAAATCTATCTGGGCGATAAGTACACCGATGCCTCCGCATGGGAGTACTATCAGCGCAGCAAGGATCACTACCTGATGCACCCGGAGACCCGCGCACTGCTGGAAAAGCTGCTGTGCATGGTGCGGGACCTGGGGCGGGAGCGCACCTTTGCCTACATCAAATTTCTGCTTGGCTGCGAAAACGATTACTAAGCCTAAAGGGCTGCTGTACAGACTGTGCGGCAGCCTTTTTTGCGTGCTTGGGACGATTTAAAATGCGCTCCGCTTCTGCTTTGCGCATCCTCAGCGGAAAAACTATTTTAAATTTCGCGTTTGTCACGCTCTGCGGAGCGCTCCAAACGCATTTTCACGGGAGGGGCGTAAAGGCGAACTGCCTTTTTTGCGCCTTAACAAATATTTCTTCCATATTTTGGTGCATCTGCCCATTGACAGCGCACCGCAGCAGGGGATAAGATGAAACTGGGGAGCAACGCGCTCCCATAAGAAGAAAGCGAGGGACCACAGATGAAGCTTTGGAAACGATGGACGGCAGCGGTCCTTGCAGCTGCAATGGTGCTGCTGCTTCTGGCAGCCTGCGGGCCCTCCGGCCCTTCCGCACCGGATACGCCGGATAAGCCCGGCACAGGAGAGACCGGTAAAGACCCCGCAGAAATGACCGAGACGCAGAAGGTAGCTGCGGTGGTGGAAGCACTGAACACGGTGCGCAAGAGCTACGGCAAGGAGACCCCGCTGGAGCTGAACGCCGATGCCTGTGCGATCGCCAAGGAGATGGCACAAGTGATGCTGGATGGCGTCAATGGCCAGTACGGCAAGGAGCCGAGTACCAACAAGAATTATAGTGCTGACTGTACAAAAGTCCGCAAGAAGACGGTGGGCGAAAAAACATCGATCGGTTTTGGCGCACTGCTGGGCGCTTACCCGGATGCGAACAAGTTCGAAACGTGGGCAGTCAAGAAAAAGACAGAGAGTGCGAGCGCAGAACGCAACAATAAGCTGGTCAAGAGTGACAGCGCCACCCTTGTGGGCGTGGGCGTTGTGCATAACACCGACAAAAAAACAAAGGATAAATACCCCATTATGGTGGTCGTAATGACCTACTGAGTGCGAGCAAACGCCGCTGACGAAAAGTCGGCGGCGCTTTTGTGTGGTCTGCCGGACAACGCAAAAACACCCCGGCCGGGCGGTTTTACCGCTTGGCCGGGGTGCTGTTTTGCAAGAAAAATATTACTGCTCGTTTTCGTAGATCTGGATATAGCGCGGGGCGCTTTTATCCTGCCAGAACAGCAGAATGGCGGTCAGGGCGACAGCCAGTGTGGTGAGGACGGCGAGCAGAGCTTTGAGAACTTTCATGGTTTGGTGCCTCCTTGTGAAGTTCGGGAGCGGAGCGGGGGACGTTCCGCCTGTCATGTTAGGTATAGTATAGCATATTCCCGCAGTAAAGGCAAACGGCAGAGCGGGAAGAACAAAAAGAAAAATACGGAGGTTAGTTAAAACTAATTGGCGAAAACGAATAAGAAAGTTCAGGAAAATTCATCATTTGAGGCGTGATGTCGTTGACTTCCCGCGCCAAAATGATACAATAAGTGTGTTAAGCAGCTGCTGTCCCTGTACCAGTGCGCCTGCATGGGCGAGGGGATGGCAATTCAAGCAGAATGGGGGATTTGAAATCCATGTTGAACAAGCTGAAACGTGCGGCGCTTGGCGCGCATACGCCGCATGACAAGGCAACTGCTGCAAGCAAACCTGTCCCGATGCCTCTGCCCGCGCAGGTACGCATCCTTATGAGCCAGCACATTGGCGCACCCGCCAAGGCACTGGTGAAAAAAGGCGATGAAGTGTTCGTCGGCACCAAGATCGGTGAGGCGGGCGGCTTTGTCTCCGCAAACATCCACTCCAGCGTTTCCGGTACGGTAGCTGCAGTGGAGGCTTTCCGTCTGTCCAATGGCCGTATGTGCGATTCTGTTGTCATCAAGACCGATGGCAAGCAGACCGTAGACCCGGCTGTCAAGGCACCGGAGGTCACCGATAAGGCCAGCTTCCTTGCTGCCGTGCGCGAGTGCGGTCTGGTCGGTCTGGGCGGCGCAGGCTTCCCCACCGACGTCAAGCTGCAGCCCAAGCAGCCGGTGGATACTTTGCTGATCAACGCCTCCGAGTGCGAGGTGTGGCTGACCAGCGACACGCAGGAGATGCTGGAGTGCAGCGATGATATCATCTGCGGCATCAAGGCTGTGCTGAAGTATACCGGCATCCCCAAGTGCATCATTGGTATTGAGAACAACAAGCCCGAGTGCATCGACCTGCTGTGCAAAAAGACCAAGGACGACAGCACCATCGAGGTAAAGCCCCTGCCCAGCGTCTACGGCACCGGCGCAGAGCTGATCCTCATCGAGAAGTGCCTCGGCCGCGAGGTGCCCCACGGCGGTCTGCCCGCCGATGCAGGCGCCATTGTGATGAACGTGACCAGCGTTTCCACGCTGGGCAAGTATCTGGCTACCGGTATGCCGGTGGTCCAGCGTACCATCACCGTGGACGGCGATGCCTGCGCAAGACCCCAGAACGTTGTTGTGCCCGTGGGCACCGCCTATCAGGACATTCTGGACTATGTGGGCGTCAAGGGCGAGCTGGGCAAGGTGGTTGCCGGCGGTGCCATGATGGGCCCCGCTGTGGAGAACCTTTCCTACCCCACCACCAAGACCACTTCCGGTCTGATCCTGCTGAGCAAGGCAGCTGCACAGCCCGCACAGGTCAACCCCTGCATCCGCTGCGGCCGCTGTGTGGAGTACTGCCCCATGGGTCTGGAGCCCGTGGAGGTCAATCAGGCCTACGCCGCCCGCGATGTGCAGGAGCTGGGCAAGCTGCACGCTGACTACTGCTTCAACTGCGGCAGCTGCTCCTTCGTCTGCCCGGCAAAGCGCCCGGTCACCCAGATGATGAGTCTGGCCAAGGCCTTCTATCTTGGCGAAATCAAAAAAGGAGGCAATAAGTAATGGATACGAAGCTTATTGTTTCGGCTTCCCCGCACGTCCGCAGTGACGAGACCACCCAGAGCCTGATGGCGAACGTGATCGTTGCACTGTGCCCCTGCGTGGTTGCCTCTGCGATCATTTTCGGCGTGCGCGCCCTGCTGGTCACCGCCGTTTCCGTGGTGGCCTGTGTGGCCTTTGAGTGGCTGTACTGCAAGCTGCTGAAGCGCCCGAACCCCATCAGCGACCTGTCCGCTGTGGTCACCGGCATCATTCTGGCCATGAACGTGCCCGTGGGCATGCCCATCGGTCAGCTGATCATCGGCGATCTGGTGGCTATCATCGTTGTCAAGCAGCTGTTCGGCGGCATTGGCATGAACTTTGCAAACCCCGCTCTGGTGGGCCGTATCGTGCTGTTCATCAGCTTTGCAGGCTCCATGAATAAGTGGGTGTTCCCGGATGCAGCGGTGGATCAGCTGTCCAAGGCTACCCCGCTGGCTGTGGCAGATCCTTCCAAGCTGAGCCTGCTGGATCTGTTCATGGGCATCCACGGCGGTGTGCTGGGCGAGACCTGCGCACTGGCCATCGTGCTGGGCCTGATCTATCTGGTGGCTACCAAGACCATCAGCATCGCCATCCCGGCTTCCTACGTTGGCAGCGTGTTCGTGTTCTACCTGATCGCTACCAAGGATCTGCACACCGCACTGGTGGCCGTGCTGAGCGGCGGCCTGCTGTTCGGCGCTGTGTTCATGGCTACCGACTACGTTACCAGCCCCTTTACCCTGAAGGGCAAGCTGGTGTACGGCGTGTGCCTTGGCATCGTTACCTTTGCCATCCGCTACTGGGGCAGCTACACCGAGGGCGTGTCCTTCGCACTGCTGTTCATGAACCTGTGGGTCCCGTACATCAATGATCTGACCCGTCAGACCCCGTATGGCTATGTGAAGCCTGCAAAGAAAGCGAAGGAGGGTGCTGGCAAATGAGTAAGACTGCAAA
The DNA here is from genome assembly GCA_934540955.1 of uncultured Faecalibacterium sp. Lineage (GTDB taxonomy): Bacteria > Bacillota > Clostridia > Oscillospirales > Ruminococcaceae > Faecalibacterium. The sequence goes on along the minus strand of CAKTCY010000033.1, from coordinate 16,787 downwards.
TTCCAGCTGGGAAACCACCGGTAAGCCCATCGTTGTGCTGACCGTCATCTCTCTGATCGTCAGCCTGCTGCTGGCTCTGGTGAACGGCATGACCGCTCCTGTTATCAAGGAGAACACCCGCCGCACCACGCTGGCTGCTTATGTCAGCGTGATGCCCTCTGTTTCGGACGCAGCTACGCTGGAGGAGGTTACCGATTACACCACCGCCAATGTTACCGGCGTGGTAAAGGCTCCGGACGGCGGCATTGCCATCAAGGCCGAGGAAAAGGGCTTTGACGGCGGCATCCTGACCGTCATCATGGGCTTTGACGCCAACGGCGCCGAGACCGGCATCTGGGTGGACGCTTCTACCCAGACCAAGGGCATCGGCTCCAATGTGTCCACCGATGACTATCTGGCACAGTTCAACGGCATGGACGGCACCAAGAACATTGTGATGAATCAGGATTTCGATGCGTACAGTGGCGCAACCATTTCGTCCACCGCTCTGTTTGCTGCCATCAATGATTGTATCAACTGCTTCAACGAGCTGGCATAAAAGGAGGTTGGTAAGAAATGGCACAAGAAAATAAGTCCAAGGTAAGCATCCTTACCAACGGCATCATCAAAGAAAACCCCGTTCTGCGTCTGGTTCTGGGTACCTGCTCCATTCTGGCAGTTACCACCGCAGTTTCCAGCGCTCTGGGCATGGGTGCCGCCTTCACCTTCGTGCTGGTGTGCTCCAATATCATGATCTCCCTGCTGCGCAAGGTGATCCCCGGCAAGGTGCATCTGCCCTGCTACATCGTCATCATTGCAGGCTTCGTGACCATCGTGCAGATGTTCATGCAGGCCTACATGGAAAGCCTGTACAACGCACTGGGCGTGTTCCTGCCCCTGATCGTTGTCAACTGTATCATTCTGGGCCGTGCCGAGATGTTCGCCTGCAAGAACAGCGTGGTGGATTCCGCACTGGACGGCGTGGGCATGGGCCTCGGCTACACCCTCACCGCTACCCTGATGGCCTCCATCCGTGAGATCTTGGGCAGCGGCACTTGGCTGGGTTTCCAGGTTATCCCGGAAAGCGTTGCCAAGGTGTCCATCATGACGCAGGCTCCCGGCGCCTTCTTCTGCTACGGCATCCTGATGGCAGGCTGCATCTGGCTGGAGGGCAAGCTGGACGCGCGTATCGAGCGCAAGAGCTGCTGTGATCTTGACAATCTGAAGAAGGAGGCGGAATAAGATGCTCGTCAAACTCGCTGCGATCTTCTTCAGCATGATCCTTGTCAACAACTATGTGCTGGTGAAGTTCTACGGTATCTGCCCGTTCCTGGGCGTTTCCAAAAAGCTGGATTCCGCTGTGGGTATGTCCGGTGCTGTCATCTTTGTTATGTTCATGGCAACGGCTGTTACCTTCCCCATCCAGATCTTCATCCTTGAGCCGGCAGAGCTGGGCTACCTGCAGACCATCGTGTTCATTCTGGTCATTGCTGTGCTGGTGCAGTTCATCGAGATCTTCCTCAAGAAGTACATCGTTGCACTGTATAACTCGCTGGGCGTTTATCTGCCCCTGATCACCACCAACTGCTGCGTGCTGGCCGTGACCATTCTGGTCGTGGGCGACTACGGCGCCGATGTGGCTGCACACGGCTTCGGCTATGCCTACATCGAGGCTCTGATCTGCGCTATCGGCGCAGGCTGCGGCTTTATGCTGGCCATGGTCATGTTCAGCGGCGTGCGTAAGCGCGTGGAAGCCTGCGATCCCCCGGCACCCTTCAAGGGCCTGCCCATCACCCTGATCGCAGCTGCAATCACCAGCCTGTCCTTCATGGGCTTCGGCGGCATCGTCGAAAACCTGTTCAATGTTACGCTGTAAGGGAGGAACAGGACTATGAATATTGTATCTGCTGTTATCCTGTGCACCATCGTGGGCGCTGTGGGTGCTATCATTCTGGTGGCTGCCGCAAAGTTCATGGCGGTGGAGGAAGACCCCCGCATTGAGGAAGTTTCCGCCTGTCTGGCCGGCGCAAACTGCGGCGGCTGCGGCTACGCCGGCTGTGCCGACTACGCCAAGGCTGTTGTTCTGGACGGCGTGCCCTGCGACAAGTGCGCACCCGGCGGCCCCAAGGCTGCCGCTGCCATTGCCAAGATCATGGGCGGCGAGGCAAGCGCTGTAGAGAAGAAGGCTGTTGTGCAGTGTCAGGGCAGCTCCGAGCACTGCAAGCCCGCCTACGACTACAAGGGCATCCAGACCTGTGCTGCTGCGGCAGCCCTGTACGGCGGCCCCAAGACCTGCTCCTTCGCCTGCATCGGTCTGGGCGACTGCACCAAGGTGTGTAAGTTCGACGCCATCCACATCGTGGACGGTGTGGCCAAGGTGGACAAGGACAAGTGCACCGGCTGCGGCGCCTGCGCCAACATCTGCCCCAAGCAGGTGATCATGATCGACGCCGGCGGTCCCCGCAAGCCGGTGGTCATGTGCTCCAACAAGGACAAGGGTGCTGTGGCCAACAAGCTGTGCACCACCTCCTGCATCGCCTGCGGTATGTGCGAGCGCACCTGTAAGTTCGACGCCATCCATGTTGTGGACGGCGTGGCACGCGTTGACTACGACAAGTGCAAGGGCTGCGGTATGTGCGCCCAGAAGTGCCCCAAGCACATCATCCTGTTCCCGCTGAAGGATGATCCCAATCCCCCGAAGCCCGTGGTGAAGCCCGCCGCTCCCGCTGCTGCCCCTGCAGCAAAGCCGGAAGCCAAGGCTGAGGCAAAGCCCGAGACCAAGGCAGAGTAAGCTGTAAACCAAAGCCCGCCGTGCGCAACGCCCGGCGGGCTTTTTGTATAGAAAATGATTGGAAATGCCCTCCGCGTTGCTTTGGGCAAAAATTAAGGAAAGATTATTTTAGATTTCGGCAGAACGGAACGCCTGCGGGCGTTCCGTTCTGCCATTTTCACAAGAAGGGTCGCAGAGACAAAATGCATTTTTCCATCATAGCCCCTCCCGTGAAAAAAGCGTTTGGAGCGCTCCGCAGAGCGCGACAAACGCGAAATTAAAAATGATTTTTCCGCTGAAGATGCCCAGAGCGCAAGCGGAGGGCATTTTGAATCGTCCGAACCCGGCGGGCTTTTTGCAACTTTTTGTAAGAAAATCCGGTTGCAAAGCTGCGAAAAAATGGTTAAATAGAAAAAAGGATATTTCCGCAAGGAGAGGAACACCATGGAACAACAGAACACGCGCCTGCGCAATGCGGGCTTTGCGACCTTTTTCTTTAGCGGCATCTGCGCCATCAGCGCGGGTGTGGTGGTCAGCCTGCTGCAGGAGCGCTACGGCTTTGCCTACGGCATGACCGGTACGCTGCTTTCCCTGATGAGCGTAGGCAACCTGCTGGCGGGTCTGCTGATGGGGATGCTGCCCAGCGCGCTGGGCATGAAGCGCAGCGTGCTGCTGCTGACCATCGGCTATGCGGCGGGCTATGCCATCATGGGGCTGACCGGTGCAGTGGCGCTGCTGGCAGTGGCCTTTTTTGCGGTGGGCATCGCCAAGGGCAGCGTTATCAATACCTGCACCATTCTGGTCAGCGATCACTCTGCCGACCGCACCCGGGGCATGAACCTGATGCACAGCTGCTACGCCTGCGGCGCACTGCTGTGCCCCTTCCTGATTGCGGCAGCAGCCCGGGTAAGCACCGAGCTGGCGGTCTTTCTGCTGGCAGCCGTGGGTCTTGTGCTCTGGCTGGTATACGTCTTTACCCCGCTGCGCGGCGGCAGGAGCAAGGGCGGCGCGGAGAAGGAAGCCATCGACTGGAGCTTTCTGCGCTCTGCCCGCTTCTGGCTGCTGACCGGTCTGCTGTTCTTCCAGAACGCCGCCGAGCAGAGCGTCAACGGCTGGATGGTGACCTACTTCAAGGGCAGCGGTATCATTGCGGGCACGCTGGCGGCCTACACCGTCACCGTGATGTGGGGCGCTACGCTGGTGGGACGGCTGCTCATCGCCTTTGTGTTCCCCCTTAAAAAACCCCGCAAGGCCATGGTGGGTATGAGCGTGCTGTGCACCGTGTTCTATGTGCTGCTGGTCATGGCGCACACGCAGGGCGCAGCCATTGCGCTGCTGTTCGCCTTTGCCATCTCCATGTCCGGGCTGAACCCCACCGCCGTGGCCAGCGCAGGCCGCATGACCAGCGTGACCAGCATGGGCATCATGCTGCCGGTGGCCTCCAGCGGTGCCATCCTGATGCCGTGGGTCATCGGCATCGTGGCCGAGCGTGCGGGACTTGCCGCCGGTATGGCCTCCAACATCGTGCCCTGCGTGGGTCTGGTGGTCTTTACCCTGCTGGTGGCAAGACTGCCGGAGGAATGATGTGCCGCTTCCCTATAACCCTTTCTGTGAAAATGGGATTCAGGAAAGTCCGCAGACTTTCCTGAACCCCGAAATTATAAATAATGATTCCGCTGATGATGCGCAAAGCGAACGCGGAGCGCATTTTAAATCGTTTTGCGTTACCCCTCAATGCCTCTTGCTTTTGCGCTGAACTCGCAGCCGCAGTAATCCTGCCGGTACAGGCCGTATTCTTCCGAGAGCTGCAGGCTGCGCAGGTAGCCGTTGTGCTTTTTGAAGTCCGAGGGCAGGTGCTTGACCCCGAGCTCGGCCTCCAGCTCCTGCCCGATGGCGTTGATGCGGGCGGCGTCCTTGTGGGGGCTGATGGACAGGGTGGTGGTGAACCAGTCAAAGCCGTTGTCCCGGGCGTACTGCGCCGCGCGGCGCATCCGCAGCCGGTAGCAGACGGTGCAGCGGCTGCCGCGCTCCGGCTCGTTTTCCAGCCCGGCTACGGCGGTGTAGAACTGCTGCGGGTCGTAGGTGTCCTCCACCACGGTCACCCCCAGCGGGTGGGCTGCCGCCACGAACCTCTGCAGCTCCTCGCCCCGGCGGTGGTACTCGGCTGCCGGCCATGTGTTGGGGTTATAGTACAGCACCGTGATCTCAAAATACCGGCACAGCTGCTCCAGCACGGCACTGGAGCAGGGGCCGCAGCAGGCGTGGAGCAAAAGCCGCGGGCGGGCATCGCCAAGGCCCGCCAGCACGGCGTCCATCTGCTGGGCATAGTTGCGTTGTGTTGCCATTGGTATCATCCTTTGCTATAATGGTCTTGCCTACATTATAGCATATTTTACGATGAAATACAGGAGGTTCCCCCAATGACGGAAGAAAAGATCGCCCGCATCAATGCGCTGGCCAAAAAGAGCAAGACCACCGGCCTGACCGAGGCCGAAAAAGCTGAGCAGCAGGCACTGCGGCAGGAGTATCTGGCCGACATCAAGGCCAGCCTGCGCAGCCAGCTGGAGCGCACGTCCATTCAGGAGCCGGACGGCACCATCCATAAGGTGACCCGCCGCACCGACCTGACCGGGGAGCGCAGCTGAGGACGTGCTCTTAAAGGGGGAATCCGCCGCAAAAAGGTGCATTCCCCCTTTTTTTGCGCGGCAGACTGTGCTATACTATAATAGCATTGGTGTGTGCCGCAAGGGCAGAAAACCGGTGCGTTTTACCCAAGGTAGCGTATCCCGGGCAAGGTGCACGGAAAAGGCTGTCTTTTGAAAAAAGGATAAAGAGGTCATTTATTATGCTTACTGCAATTACGGGTATCAACTGGGGCGATGAGGGCAAGGGCCGCATGGTCGACCTGATCAGCCAGGAGTATGACATCGTTGCACGGTATCAGGGCGGCAACAACGCAGGCCATACCGTTAAAAACGAGCGCGGCAAGTTCGTGCTGAACCTGCTGCCCTCCGGCATCCTGCGCCCCAACGTCGTGTGCGTCATGGGCAACGGCATGGTCATCGACCCGCATCATCTGGACGGCGAGATCAATAAGCTGCGCGAGCAGGGCATTGAGATCACCCCGGAGAACCTGAAGATCTCCGACCGCGCAACCATCACCATGCCCTACCATGTGGAGCAGGATGGTCTGGAGGAAGCACGCCTGTCCAAGACCGGCGCACAGTTCGGCTCCACCAAGCGCGGCATTGCCTACGCTTACGGCGACAAGTACATGAAAAAGACCCTGCGCATGGGCGACCTGCTGCATCTGGACGACGCTGTGAAGAAGCGTCTGGTCACCATGGTGGATTCCAAGAATCTGGTCATGGAGGGCAGCTACAACGCAGCACCCATCAGCGTGGACGAGATGTGGGCATGGCTCGAAAAGTATGCCGCCATCTTCAAGGACTATATCTGCGATGTGGGTCAGTATCTGGCCGATGCCGACGCCGCCGGCAAGAAGGTGCTGTTTGAGGCACAGCTGGGCGCACTGCGCGATATCGACTTTGGTATCTACCCCTACACCACCTCCTCCAACGTCATTGGTGCTTATGCGCCCATCGGTGCGGGCATCCCCGGCCACAAGCTGCACAACTCCATCGGCGTTATGAAGGCCTACTCCTCCTGCGTGGGCGACGGCCCCTTCACCGCCGAGCTGGCCATGACCGAGGAAGAGAAGCACGCTCTGCGTGAGGCTGGCCACGAGTACGGCGCAGCCACCGGCCGTCCCCGCCGCGTGGGCCCCATCGACTTGGTGGCAAGCCGCTACGGTGTGTTCTGCCAGGGCTGCGATGAGGTCGCTCTGACCCTGCTGGACGTGCTGGACTACATGGAAAAGATCCCCATGGTCACCGCCTACAAGCTGACCGACGGCACCACCACCACCCGCTTCCCCATGGGTGAGGCACTGGATACCGCACAGCCCGTGGTGGAGTACCTGCCCGGCTGGCACTGCGATATCACCGCAGCCCGCAAGTGGGAGGACCTGCCCCAGCAGACCCGCGATTATGTGGAGTATCTGGAAAAGGCTGTGGGCTGCAAGATCACCTATATCTCGGTGGGCGCAGAGCGCGAGGCCTACATCCACCGCGGCTGAGCTGCCGTAAAAAAAGCAGCCCCTGAGTTTCAGAAAAGGAAGCGTCACAGATGTTTGATATCATTACCGACAGCGCCTGCGACCTGACGCTGGACACCGCCAAGCAGCTTGGCATCGAGGTCGTGCCCTTTTATGTATCGCTGGACGGCGAGCATTACCGCAAGGAAGGGCTGGAGATTCCTGTGCGGGACTTTTATCAGTTCATGGTGGATAACCCGGCGGCCTACCCCAAGACCAGTCTGGCCTCCATTGAGGACTTTGAAAAGGCCTTCCGCGCACACGCCGAGGCGGGTCGGGATGTACTGTGTCTGGTGTTCACCGGCAAGATGAGCGGCTGCGTGGGCAGCGCCCGCAACGCCCGGGATCTGGTGCTGGAGGACTACCCCGATGCCCGCATCGAGGTCATCGACTCTGCCGCCGCTACCGTGACCGAATCCACCATGGTGGAGAACGCCGTGGCCATGCGGGACGCAGGCTGCACCTTGGACGAGACGGTGACCTGGCTGGAAGCGGAAAAATCCACCAACCAGATCTTCTTCACCGTGGGTGATCTGGACTACCTCATCAAGGGCGGGCGCATCGGCAAGGTGACCGGCCGCGCCGCCAATATGCTGGGGCTGAAGCCCATGATCCTGTTCAAGGACGGCGAGATCTTCTCCGGCGGCGTAGCCCGCGGCCGCCAGAAGAGCTTTGAAAAGGCGCTGGAGCAGCTGATGAACTATCTGGATGCCCACGGCGGCACCCCGGACGACTACCGCATCACGGTGGGCTACGGCTACGATGCCGACGAGGGCAAGCGTCTGTGGATGCAGACCCGTGCCGCCCTGCGCGCCAAGTACCCCGGCGCACAGTGCGAGGTAGGACTTTTGCAGATCGGCTGCACCATCGCGGTGCACACCGGCCCCTATGCACTGGGCATGGGCGTCATGCGCCGCTGGAAAAAGCAGAACTGATAGGATAAAAAACAAGAAGGGACAGCCTGCGGGCTGTCCCTTCTTGTTTTTTATAAAAGAAAAAGCGAAATCAAAAATACTTACAGCAGCGGGATGCCGGCCTTGGCGCAGGCCTCGCGGGTGGCCTTGTCCCAGACGCTGGCCTGCACCTCACCGATGTGGACGCTGCCCAGCAGCAGCATACACAGGCGGCTCTGGCCGATGCCGCCGCCGATGGTGTAGGGCATTTCGCCGTTCAGCACTGCCTTGTGGAAGGGCAGGGTGCGGCGGTCATCGCAGCCCGCCATGGTCAGCTGCTTGTCCATGCTCTCCGGGCTGACGCGGATGCCCATGCTGCTCAGCTCGTAGCTGCACTGCAGCGGGTCGTTCCAGAACAGCAGGTCGCCGTTCAGATCCCAGTCATCGTAGTCCGGGGCGCGGCCATCGTGGGGCTTGCCGCTGCGCAGGGGGGCACCGATCTTCATCAGGAAGGTGGTGCCGTTCTCCTTGACAAAGGCGTTTTCCCGCTCCTTCGGGGTCAGATCAGGGTACTTATCCTCCAGCTCCTGCGTGGTGACAAAGGTCACGTTGGGGGTGTGCAGGGGCAGATCCTGCAGCTGGGGGAACATGGCGTGCAGGTTCATCTCGGTGGCGCACACCGCAGACACGATGCAGCGCACCACGTTTTTCAGGTAGGTCTCGTTGCGGTCCTCCACCGTGATGATCTTTTCCCAGTCCCACTGGTCCACATAGACCGAGTGGAGGTTGTCCAGCTCCTCGTCCCGGCGGATGGCGTTCATATCGCAGTACAGGCCCTTGCCCACGCGGAAGTCGTAGTCCTTCAGTGCCTGCCGCTTCCACTTTGCCAGTGACTGCACCACCTGTGCCTCGGTGCCGCTGTCCTTGATGTCAAAGGTCACCTTGCGCTCCACGCCGTTCAGATCGTCGTTCAGGCCGGTGGAAGCCTCCAGAAACAGCGGTGCGGACACGCGGTACAGGTTCAGCGTAGCGCACAGGGTATCGGCGAACAGCCGCTTCACCGTGCCGATGGCGCGCTGCGTGTCGTACAGGTTCAGCGCGGGTGTGTAGTTTGCCGGGATGATGATCTTGCTCATAACGTTTACCCCTCATTCTGTGTGGTTTGCGCCCCGCTTTCCCGAGCCGGGGCGTGGCTTTTGCAAAGCCGGAATACTGCACCCATTATGGCACAATTTTTTACGAAAGTAAAGTGATAGCGGGAAAAAGACGGCGCGGCACAACTCTTTGCGCCGCACTGTCTTTTCAGCAGGGACGATTTAGAATGGCTTCCGCTGCGCTTTAGCCATTTTTAGCGGAAAAAACATTTTAAATTTCGCGTTTGTCGCACTCTGCGGAGTGCTCCAAACGCATTTTCACAAAAGGGGTCGTAAGGAAAAATGCCACTTGCCGCCGCAGCCCTCCCGTGAAAAAGCCAATCGGGAAAATCCGCAGATTTTCCCGATTGGCAAATTAAAAATCATTTTCCGCTGAAGATGCGCAAAGCGAACGCGGAGCGCATTTTTGATGGTTCCGTTTACCCGCCCAGATAGGCGCTGCGAACGCGCTCGTTGGTCAGCAGCTCGGCACCGGTGCCGTCCATGACCACGCGGCCGGTCTCCAGCACATAGGCGCGGTCGGCCACCGAAAGCGCCATCTGCGCGTTCTGCTCCACCAGCAGGATGGTCATGCCCTCCTTGTGGATGTCGCGGATGATGTCAAAGATCTCCTGCACCAGCAGCGGCGAAAGACCCATGGAAGGCTCGTCCAGCATCAGCATGGAAGCGTTGCTCATGAGTGCACGCCCCATGGCCAGCATCTGCTGCTCGCCGCCGGACATGGTGCCCGCCAGCTGCTTGCGGCGCTCCTTCAGGCGGGGGAACAGGGTGAACACCTTTTCCTTGTTGGCGGCAATGGTGGAAGCGGGCTGGGTGTAGGCGCCCATATCAAGGTTCTCGTCCACCGTCATGTGCAAAAACACATGGCGTCCCTCCGGCACCTGTGCAAGGCCGCTTTCCACGATCTTGTGGGCGCGCACGCCCTTGATGCTTTTGCCCTTGTACAGAACATCGCCGGTGCGGGGCTTCAAAAGGCCGGAAATGGTTTTCAGGGTGGTGGATTTGCCCGCGCCGTTTGCACCGATCAGGGTGACGATCTCGCCCGCGTTGACGGTGAAGGAGATGTCCTTCACGGCGTGGATGTTGCCGTAGTAGACGTTGATGCCGTCCACCTTCAGTAATGTATCAGCCATGGCTCAGCCCTCCTTTTTGCCCAGATAGGCCTCGATGACCTGCGGGTTATTGCGGATCTCGTCCGGGGTGCCCTTGGCGATGATGCGGCCGAAGTTCAGCACCGCAATGCCCTCGCAGATGCCCATGACAAGGCTCATGTCGTGCTCGATGAGCAGCACGGCAATGTTGAACTCGTCGCGGATGCGGCGGATGGTCTCGGTCAGCTCGGCAGTTTCGGAGGGGTTCATACCGGCGGCAGGCTCGTCCAGCAGCAGAAGCTTCGGGCCGGTAGCCAGTGCGCGCATGATCTCCAACCGGCGCTGTGCGCCGTAGGGCAGACTGCCGGCCTGTGCGTTGGCAAGGTCTGCCATGTGGAAGATGTCCAGCAGCTCCAGCGCACGCTCGGTGCACTGTTTTTCCTCTTTCCAGTAGTTCGGCATCCGCAGCAGGGAGGAGGCCAGATTATACTTCATGGACTCGTGCAGACCCACCTTGATGTTGTCGATGACGCTCAGCTCCTTGAACAGACGGATGTTCTGGAAGGTACGCGCCACGCCCATGCGGTTGACCTGATAGGTCTTTTTTCCGGCGGTGGGCATCCCGTCGATCAGGATGGAGCCGCGGGTGGGCTGGTAGACGTTGGTGAGCAGGTTGAACACGGTGGTCTTGCCTGCGCCGTTGGGGCCGATCAGACCGGCGATCTCGTTGCGGCCGATCATCAGGTTAAAGTTGTCCACGGCGGTCAGACCGCCGAAGTCGATGCCCAGCTCACGCACGTCCAGAATGGGCTTTTTGTCCTTATCGCGGTCGGTCAGAAAACCGCCGGAGGGAACACTGTGCAGTCTGGTCTGGAACTCACTCATGGTCAGCGGCCTCCTTTTCGGTATGCTTGCGGAACAGTTCGCCGTTCATGGCCTTTTCCACGATGCGGCTCAGGGAGAAATCGTAGCTGCCCAGCAGTCCGCCCGGGCGGAAGATCATCATCAGCACCAGCACCAGCGAGTAGACCACCATGCGGTAGCTCTCAAAGCTGCGGGTGGCCTCTGGCAGAATGGTCAGCACGGTTGCGGACAGGATGGAGCCCAGCATGGAGCCCATGCCGCCCAGAACCACCATGACCAGAATTTCGATGGACTTCATAAAGCCGAAGGTGGAGGGGTCCAGCACGCCCAGATAGCAGGCGTACAGGCCGCCGGCAAGGCCTGCAAAGGCGGCGGAGAAGGCAAAGGCCATCACCTTATAATAGGTGGTCTGGATGCCGCAGCTCTCGGCGGCGATCTCGTTGTCGCGGATGGCCAGCACGGCGCGGCCGTGGCGGCTCTTCATCATGGCGTGGATGAGGAAACAGGTGATGACCACGCACAGGAACACGTTCGTAAAGTTGGAATACTTGGGGATGTTCTTCAGGCCCTTTGCGCCGTAGAACAGCTTGAAGCCCAGCACATCATCAATGTTGTTCAAGGTGATGCGGATGATCTCGCCGAAGCCCAGCGTCAGGATGGCCAGATAGTCGCCGGTCAGGCGCAGGGCGGGGATGCCGATGAGCACCCCGAACAGCCCGGCCATGATCCATGCCAGCACCAGACCGATGACAAAGGCGACGCCCTTGGGCAGGCTGGAATACTTGGTAAACAGCGCGCAGGTGTAGGCACCCACCGCCATAAAACCGGCGTGACCCAGCGGCAGCTGCCCCAGATAACCGGTGGCAACGTTCAGCGAGACAGCCAAAATGATGTTGATGCCCACAGTCAGCAGCACCTTGTTCTGGTAGGTGGACAGCACATTCTGGGTGAGGAAGGAAAGCCCCACGAACAGCAGCGCCACCAGCACGGCGTTCATCAGGTAGCGCACGGGCATTTTGATGGTTTTACGGTTGGTTTTCATCGTTATGCCCCCTTACACCTTTTCCTGCACCTTGCGGCCGAGGAAGCCCGTGGGCTTGACCAGCAGCACGATGATCAGAATTGCAAACGTAACAGCGTCCTTCCAGGCGGAAAGGCCGATGGCGGAAACAAAGCACTCGCACAGGCCGATGGCGATGCCGCCGACCATGGCACCGGGAATGGAGCCGATGCCGCCCAGAACAGCGGCGACAAAAGCCTTCAGGCCCAGCATGGAGCCCATGGTGGGGGTGGCCTGCGGGTAGGAGCAGCAGTACAGCACGCTGCCGATGCCCGCCAGCGCCGAGCCTACGGCAAAGGTGAAGGAGATGGTGCTGTTGACGTTGATGCCCATCAGGCGGGCAGCATCCATATCCTCCGAGACGGCGCGCATGGCTTTGCCAAGCTTGGTCTTTTGCACCAGAAAGGTGAGCACCAGCATGGACAGCACGGTGACCACCAGCGTGATGACCGAGGTAAGGCCCAGCGGCACCTTGCCCAGACGGAAGGTCTGGTTGGTGTAGTAGGCAGGGATCACCTTTGCACCGGAGCCAAGGATCAGCTCTGCCGTGTACTCCAGAAAGAAGGAGACACCAATGGCGGTGATCAGCAGCGAGATGCGGGGTGCGCTGCGCAGGGGAGTGTAGGCGATCTTTTCAATCACCACGCCCAGCAGCGTACAGGTGATGATGGTGGCGCACACAGCGGTGACCGGGCCGAGACCCAGTTGGTTCATGACGAACCAGGACATATATGCGCCTACCATGATGACATCGCCGTGGGCAAAGTTCAGCAGCAGGATAATGCCGTACACCATGCTGTAGCCCAGTGCGATCAGTGCATAGATGCTGCCAAGGGACAAGCCGTTGATCAGCTGGCTAAAGAACACTGTCATGGTTGGATACTTCCTTTCTTTGCGGCGTTTACACTTTTTGATATAAAAAACGGAGAACGCCTGACCAGAAAAAAGCTGTTCCGGCGTTCTCCAAAAAATCATGGGGTTTGCTCTGTGCGGGCGGCTCCATCACCGGTGGATGGAACAGCGCGGATCAGAACATTTCCTTCAGCACGGGGGTTGCACCGTCGAAGCACAGGATAGCGGTCTGCTTGACGGGGTTGTGGTGCTCGTCGAAGGTAAAGGTGCCGGTGATGCCCTCGATGGTGCCGCCGGCAATGGCGTCGATGACGGCCTGCTTGTACTCGTCAGAGCCAGCCTCCAGACCCTGCTCCTCGGCTGCCTTGATGCCGTACACAACGGTCATAGCGGCATCGTAGCCCAGAGGTGCAAAGCCGTTGGGGTACTCCGCGCCGTACTCAGCCTTGTAAGCGCTCTCGAAGTCGGGGTTGGAGCCCTTTGCGTAGTTGGCGCAGAAGTAAGCGTCCTTCAGCTGGTCGGCGGTAGCGTAGCCCTCCAGACCATCCCAGCCGTCGCCGCCCAGGAAGGGAACGGTCAGGCCAACGCTCTCGGCCTGAGCAAGGATCTGACCCACATCCTGATAGTAGTTGGGGCAGAACACCACCTCGGGACCCTTGCCCAGAATGGTGGTCAGCTGGGTCTTGAAGTCCACATCGCCCTCAGAGTAGCTCTCCTGATCGACGACGGTGCCGCCCAGACTCTCGAACTCGGTCACAAAGTTCTCAGCCAGACCCTCGTTATAGTCTGCGCCCTTCTGGAAGATGACGGCTGCCTTGGTGTAGCCCAGCTTCTGGTAAGCGTAGTCAGCCATCTTGATGCCCTGGAACGGGTCGGTAAAGGTTGCGCGGAACACGTTGGCGTTCACGGTGTCGGTCTCGGCATCGTAGGTAACAGCCTCGGCAGTAGCGGAAGCGGTGACCATGGGCATATTGTAATCGGCGCTCTCAGCGGCAACAGCCAGCGTCGGGGTGGTGGTAACATCGCCCACCAGAGCGGTGATGCCCTGATCGCACATCTTGGTAAAGCAGGTAACAGCCTGAGTAGCATCGCCCTGCTCGTCCATGGTGATGACCTCCAGCTGCTTGCCGTTGACACCGCCATCGGCATTGACCTGCTTCAGGTACAGGCTTGCACCGTTGATAACAGCCAGACCGTAAACGGAAACATCGCCGGTCATGGGGCCCAGAACGCCCACCTTGATGGTGCTGCCGGAAGCAGCAGCGGAACCGGCGGTAGAACCGGCAGCAGAAGAAGCGGCAGTGCTTGCGGAAGAACCGCCGCAGGCGGTCAGAGCGCTTGCTGCGGCAACAACACCGGCAGCAGCCATGAACTGACGACGAGTGATCATCTTTTTCATAAAAATCTCCTCCTTCGGAGTGTTTTATAAGATAAATTGATAAAAACGGAAGCAAGGCCCTTCCCCTCTAAAGTGGCCTTGCTTCTGTTCTTGTCTGTTATTATAGCTATCTGGGTTCAAATCCGCAATTCACAAACCGTCCATACTTTTGGGCGCATTTTCTCGGCTTTGTTGATACTTTATACAAAAATTAAAGTGCGATTTTGTGCACTATTTCAAATTGTTCATTTTGTTTATTTGTGACATGAAACGGATTCACAGGTTGCAAAAAGGTTACAGCGTCTCCATCTCGGCGTCGGCGGCAAATTCGGCCTCGGCGCGCATCTCGGCGGCCTGTCCCTCGGCCTCGGCAGCAGCCACCGGCTGTGCCAGTGCCTTGCGGATGGCGGTGGCGTAGAACACCATGGAAAGCGCCGTACCGATGCACCAGCCCACAGGCCATGCCATCCAGATGCCGGTGGAGCCCAGCGCGGTGGCGCTGAGCACGGCGGCAATGCTCACACGCAGGATCAGGTCGGTGAAGGTGGCGATCATAAACCGCACCATCAGGCCGCAGCCGCGCAGGATGCCGTCTGCCACCAGCTTGACCGATACCACAAAGTAGAAGGGGGAGAGGATGCGCAAAAACAGCATACCGGTGTCAATGGCGGGGCCCTGCGGGTCGTTCATGAACAGCAGCAGCAGGAAGCGGCCGAAGAAGAAGTACAGCACCACCAGCGGCACGCACAGCAGCCACACCAGATTGCGGCCTGCGCCAAAGCCTTCCTTGACGCGCTCCATCTTACCGGCGCCCATGTTCTGGGAGGTGTAGTTGGAGATGCCGTTGCCCAAGGTGGTAAAGGAGGTGATGACCATGTTGTTCAGCTTGACGGCGGCAGAGTAGCCTGCAATGACGCTGGCGCCAAAGGTGTTGATGATGCTCTGCAGGATGATGTTGCCCACCGAGACAAAGCTCTGCTGCAGGATGCTGGGCACAGCCACCACAGCCACCTTGCCCAGCATATTCCAAGAGAACAGCTGCACATGACCCTCGGTGCGGAAGGCGCGGATGCGGCGGAACACCACCACCATGGCCAGCACGCAGCTGACACCCTGACACAGGAAGGTAGCCCATGCCACACCGGCAATGCCCATCTTGAAACCGGCTACGAACAGGATGTCCACACCGATGTTGGACAAGGACGAAACGGCAAGGAAGTAGAAGGGGGTCTTGCTGTCGCCAAGGGCAGAGAAGATGCCGGTGGCAATGTTGTAGAAGAACATGAAGGGCAGACCCAGAACGTAGATGTCCAGATACAGCGCAGAGTCCGCAAGGATCTCCTCCGGGGTGTTGATGAGCTCCAGCAGGGCGTCGCAGCCAAACAGGCCAATGCCCATCAGCACGGCGCAAAGCACCGCAGAGCCGATGAGGGAGGTGTAGACCGAGGTCTTCATCTCGCCGTATTCCTTTGCGCCGAAGTAGCGGGACACGATGACCGAGCAGCCGATGTTGCAGCCAAAGGCAAAGGCGATGAAGATCAGGGTGATCTCGTAGCTGTTGCCCACCGCAGCCAGCGCATTCTCACCGATGAACTTGCCCGCCACCAGACTGTCGGCGATGTTGTACAGCTGCTGGAAAATGATGCTGCCGAACATGGGCAGACAGAATTGCCACAATACCTGTGACGGCTTGCCCACCGTCAGATCCTTATTCATTGCAAAAATCCTCCTCTATAACGACTATAAATGGGAAAACAGCGTAAATGCCGCAACCAGTATAGAACTGAACTGCCAAAATGTAAAGAGAATTTTTGGTATATCTGCCATACGAAATTTACATGGCAGGCATAGTGTATCCCCGCTGCCGCAAAGGGGCAGACTGTAAACGGGTTTTCCACGGCGGCTTGCGCACCTGTTAAAAATTTAGGTCTGCAAACATACGCACCGGCTCTTGCGCCGGGGCGCAAAGCGTGGTAGGATATTGATGGTTAGTTATATATAACTACCTAAAAGGACAGTTCCCCGTCTGCCCGCCCGGGCAGGATGGGAGAGAAAATGATATTCAGGAGGGTTTCAAGATGAATTATCTGGAAATTGAAGCTGTTGTAGGCCGCGAGATCCTGGACTCCCGCGGCAACCCCACCGTGGAAGCCGAGATCACGCTGGCAGACGGCACCGTGGCACGCGGCTGCGCCCCTTCCGGCGCATCCACCGGCGAGTTTGAGGCGCTGGAGCTGCGGGACGGCGACAAGAGCCGCTACCTTGGCAAGGGTGTGACCAAGGCGGTGGAAAACATCAACACGGTCATCGCGGACGCGGTTGTGGGCATGGATGCCTCCGACATCTACGCCATCGACGCCGCCATGCTCAAGGCCGACGGCACCAAGGATAAGTCCAATCTGGGTGCAAACGCCATTCTGGCAGTGTCCATTGCAGCCTGCCGCGCAGCAGCCGCTTCGCTGGAGATGCCGCTGTACCGTTTTCTGGGCGGCGTAAACGGCAACCGCCTGCCTGTGCCCATGATGAACATCCTGAACGGCGGCGCACACGCCACCAACACCGTGGACACGCAGGAGTTCATGATCATGCC
>CAKTCY010000032.1 GCA_934540955.1 uncultured Faecalibacterium sp. | reverse complement strand
AGAAGAAGTCGAAGCACAAAAAAGCTAGCGCTGCGCCAGTCGGCGCTATCGCTTTAACGCTTTTTTCGCTTCTCCATTTATAGCCCCTCAGTCGCTGCGCGACAGCTCCCCCCGGGGGAGCGGGCACCCGCCCGCAGCGCCGCGCTTTCGCAGAAAGCGGCGCTGCAAATGCCGTTTTCCGTTACGACCCCTCCCGTGAAAAGGCAATTCTGGAAAATCCGCAGATTTTCCAGAATTGCAAAATTATAAATAATTCTTCCGCTGATGATGCGCAAAGCGAACGCGGAGCGCATTTTAAATCCTTAAATCGTAAAATTCAAAAGCATCCCTCAAAAGAGAAAGAGAGTATCATCCCTTATGAAAATTGCGTGTATTTCCCTTGGCTGCCCGAAAAATCAGGTGGATCTGGATGTGATGGTGCACATCCTGCTGTCTGCCGGGCACGAGACCGTGGCCGATCTGGCCGAAGCCGATGTCATTCTTGTGAACACCTGCGGCTTTATCGAGAGCGCCAAGACCGAGGCCATTGAAAACATTCTGGAGGCCTGCGCTTATAAGCAGCAGAACCCGAACCTGAAGGTCATCGTTACCGGCTGCCTTGCCGAGCGCTACCGCAGCCAGATCGAGGAAGAGATCCCCGAGGTGGACGCCGTTGTGGGCTGCGCCTCCAACAAGGCCATTGATACCATCGTGGAGCGGCTGTTCCACGGCGAGGATCATCTGGAAAGCTACGGCGCAAAAAAGGACTTCCCGCTGGGCGGCAAGCGCGTCATCGGCACGCCCGCCCACTATGCGTACTTAAAGATCGCCGAGGGCTGCAACAACCGCTGCCACTACTGCGCCATTCCGGGCATCCGCGGCCCGCTGCACAGCCGCGATATGGCCGACTGTGTAGCCGAAGCCCGCTGGCTGGCCGGTGAGGGCGTGAAGGAGCTTATTATTGTGGCGCAGGACCCCACCGCCTACGGCGAGGACTGGGGCAAGCCCGGCAGCATCTGTGAGCTGCTGGACAAGCTGAACAAGGTGCCGGGGCTGGAATGGATCCGCATCATGTACGCCTACCCGGAGCGCATCACCGATGAATTTATCGCCGCCATGAAGCGCAACGAGAAGGTGGTGCCTTACCTCGACCTGCCCATCCAGCACTGCAACGATACCATCCTCAAGAACATGAACCGCCGCTCCAACCGCGCGGAGCTGCTGGAGGTGATCGGCAAGCTGCGCCGCGAGATCCCCGGCATCACCCTGCGCACCACCCTGATCGCAGGCTTCCCCGGCGAGACCGAGGAGCAGTTCGAGGATCTGTGCAACTTTGTCAAGGAGGTGCAGTTCGACCGTCTGGGCTGCTTTGCCTACTCCGCCGAGGAGAACACCGTGGCAGCCAAGATGGACGGTCAGATCGAGCAGGAGGTCAAGGACAAGCGCGCCGAGCTGGTGATGCAGATCCAGACCGGCATCATGGCGCAGAAGCAGGCCGAAAAGGTGGGCCAGACCGTGCACGTTCTGTGTGACGGCATCGACGAGGAAAACGGCCTGTACCTCTGCCGCACTACCGGCGATGCGCCGGAAGTGGACGGCTGCGTCTGCGTTTCCAGCGAGGAACCACTGTACCCCGGCCAGTTCTATGATGTGCTGGTAGAGGACAGCGACCTTTACGATCTGTATGGTACGGTCGTAAAATAACGAATTGGAGGATAAAATCTATGAATCTGCCCAATAAACTTACCCTGACCCGCATTGTTCTGGTGCCGGTGTTCATGATCTTTGTGTCCCTGACCGGTCTGGACGGCATCGTGGACGGTAATTTTAACGCCACCTTCTACCTGCTGGCCGGTATCGTGTTTGCCGCAGCCAGCTTCACCGACTTTCTGGACGGCCATCTGGCACGCAAGTGGCACATGGTCACCGATTTCGGCAAGTTTGCCGACCCGCTGGCCGACAAGCTGCTGACCACCGTGGCCTTCATCTACATGATGCGGGACGGCGTGTGCAGCCCCGTGGTGCTGTGCATCATTCTGGCCCGCGAGTTTGCGGTGTCCGGTCTGCGCATGGTAGCCGCCGGTGCCAAGGACGGCAAGGTGATCGCCGCCAATATGTGGGGCAAGGTAAAGACTGTCTTGCAGATGCTGAGCATCATCTTCTACTTCTTCGGCACTGCCCTGAGCTACCGCGGCACGGTGGAAAGTGTTTCCATCGTGGTGGTGGTCTCTGTTATTCTGTGCTGGCTGGTGGCCGCTGTGACCGCCATTTCCGGCATCAAGTATCTGTGGGATAACCGCAGCTTTATCAACACTGCAAAGTAAAAATGTGGAAAACTAAGGCCGCTGCACCTTACCGTGCAGCGGCCTTTTGTTTTGTAAGGAGAAAATGCAGCGGAAAATTCATTTGCAGCGCCGCTGAGGGCAGTTTCTGCTTGCCGCAAGCGTGCAAAGACGCTCCGCTGGGCCAGAGGCAGGGAGGGGTGTTCCGATTCCCCCCTCCCTACCTCTGGACTCCACCCACCCCGCAATGCAACAACTGCGACCGCCGCCAGCGGCGGAAACAGGGAGCAGTTGTTGGGGCAGCGGCCAGCAAGACGCGAGTGCCGCCCAAGGCACGAAGCGGATGCTGGGTGCCGCAACCCGTCGCCAAGGGCTGCACGCCCTTGACAATCCTAAAGAAGAAGTCGAAGCACAAAAAAGCTAGCGCTGCGCCAGTCGGCGCTATCGCTTTAACGCTTTTTTCGCTTCTCCATCTATAGCCCCTCAGTCGCTGCGCGACAGCTCCCCCAAGGGGGAGCGAGCGCTTGCCCGCAGCGCCGCGCTTTCGCAGAAAGCGGCGCGGCATCTGCCGTTTTCCTCTACGACCCCTCCCGTGAAAATGGGGTTCAGGAAAGTCCGCAGACTTTCCTGAACCCCGAAATTTAAAATAATTTTTCCGCTATTTATGCGCAGAGCGAAGCGGAGCGCATTAAAATCGTTCACGCCCCGGCAGGCGCTCTGTCAGGAAAGCGCTGCGCTTTCCTCCACTTTGTCCAGCACGGCCAGCTGCAAGGCGTTCAGCATGCTGCGCTGTGCGCCGTAGGTGTCGGCGTAGGAGCTGTTGGCGCTGTCAATCTGCTCCTGCGAGGGGGCGATGTCCAGCTGCTCCGCAATGGCCTGAAAGACCAGATCCTGCTTGGCAAGATGCTCAAAGTAGGCGTCGGAATCCGCCAGCATCGCGTTGGCATCGGCGTAGCCCTTGGCCTGTGCGTAGGCGTCCAGCTCCATGCCGTACTGGGCGGCAAGCTGAGAGTGGTAGTTCAGGAACATACGGATGTAGTAGCTGGTGATCTGGGTGGGAACCTCCTTGAAGGTGGCGTTATTGAGCAGATAGTCCATCGCGGCGTTGTCCAGATTGTTGGCGTACAGGGCGCTGTCAAAGTACTGGCGCAGGGCGTCTGCGGTGTGCAGGTCGTCGCTGGCGGCAAAATTCGTCTCCACCCACTCGTCGGTCAGGGTGGGCACAACGCTCTGGGTGATGGCGTTCAGCGTCACGCTGAACACGGCTTCCTTGCCGCTGAGGGTGATGGTGTTGCCCTCGGCGTCGGTGGAGTCGCCGTAGCCCTCCGGGAAGGTGACGGTCACATCAAAGGTGTCGCCGATGTTGTGGCCGATGATCTGATCCTCGAAGCCGTCAATGAAGGCGTGGCTGCCCAGCGTCAGGTCGTAGCCGGTGGCGGTGCCGCCGGTAAAGACCACCCCGTCCACCGCGCCGGAATAGTCGATGTTCACGGTGTCGCCGCTCTGGGCTGCCCGGTCGGTGATGCTCTGGGTGGTGGCGTACTGGTTCAGCAGGGTGTCGATCTGGGTCTGGATCTCGGCCTCGGTGGGCTCGATGTCTGCCTTGGAAAGCGGCAGCGCGGATACATTATCCGGCAGGGTCACATAGTCCAGTGCGCGGATGCCGGTCCAGTGGCCGTTATCGTCCAGCCCCTCGGAGTAATCAAAGCTGGCGTAGTCGAAATCCGACACCTTGCCGTAGACGGACACGCTTGCGCCGGATGCGGCAGAGGATGCCGTGGTGCTGCCCTGCTTTTTGGTCAGCATAAAGCAGGCTAAAATTACGCACAGCACAGCGGCCACCGCGCACAGCACACACAACAGGGTCTTGGTATTGCGTTTCAAAAGAGGTACCTCCTAAAAATAGCAGACCGTTTTCACGGAGAATGCAAATATCATACCATCCTATTATAACGGAAAAATGCGAAAAGAAAAGATTTTTGCTAAAATTCCACAAATGCCGCCCGGCACAGGTATCACTTTTGCCCGCTTTGGGGCGGGAAATGCCGCAAAACCGGTGGAAATACCCCGGCGGTTCTGTTACAATAAAACTGTATGAGCCTTTCCCTGCGGGGGAAAGCCTTTTGCTGAAATTGGAGGATAAAACCATGGATTACAATAAAGCAGCTCTGGAAATGCACGAGACCCACAAGGGAAAGGTGGGCATCGTGAGCAAGGTGGAGGTCGCCACCCGCGATGACCTGTCCACCGCCTACACCCCCGGTGTGGCCGAGCCCTGCCGCAAGATCAAGGAAAACCCGGAGGATGTGTATAAGTACACCTTCAAGGGCAACATGGTGGCGGTCGTTTCCAACGGCACTGCCGTGCTGGGTCTGGGTGATATCGGCCCGGAGGCCGGTCTGCCGGTCATGGAGGGCAAGGCCGTGCTGTTCAAGGAGTTCGGCGGCGTGGACGCCTTCCCCATCTGCATCGATGCCCACGACGCTGCCAGCGTCATTGCCGCCTGCAAGGCCATTGCGCCCACCTTTGGCGGCATCAATCTGGAGGATATCAAGAGCCCGGAGTGCTTCGAGATCGAGGAGACCTTGGAGCGGGAGCTGGACATCCCCGTGTTCCACGACGACCAGCACGGCACCGCCATCGTGGTCACCGCTGCCCTCATCAACGCCCTGCGCGTGGTGAATAAAAAGATGGAGGATGTGCACATCGTCCTGAACGGCCCCGGCGCTGCCGGTACCGCCATCATCAAGATGCTCATGACCGCCGGTGCCAAGGATATCGTGGCGGTGGATCAGTTCGGCACCCTGTACAAGGGCTGCAACAGCGCCGAAGCCCACAAGAACTGGCTGGGCGAGGTGACCAACCCCCGCCAGATCAAGGGCGGTCTGAAGGAGGCGCTGGAGGGCGCAGACGTGTTCATCGGTGTGTCCCGCCCCGGCATCCTGACCACCGAGCTGTGCAAGACCATGAACAAGGACGCCATCGTCTTTGCCATGGCCAATCCCACCCCGGAGATCATGCCGGACGAAGCCAAGGCGGGCGGCGTGCGGGTGATGGCTACCGGCCGCAGCGACTTTCCCAATCAGGTCAACAACGTGTTGTGCTTCCCCGGCCTGTTCAAGGGCGCGCTCAGCGTCCGCGCCCGGGATATCAACAATGAGATGAAGCTGGCTGCTGCCTACGCCATTGCAGACCTCATCACCGATGCCGACCGCAGCGAGGAGAACATCATCCCCGGCGCGTTCGACCCCCGCGTGGCCGAGGCTGTGGCAAATGCCGTGGCAAAGGCTGCCCGCGAGACCGGCGTAGCACGGCTGTAAGCGGAGGATACCGGCATGAGAACGATCTCCGCACAGAGCATTACGGATACGGTGGCGCGGCTCTGCATCAAGGCCAACACCCAGCTGCCGCAGGACGTGCAGGCCGCACTGGAAAAGGCACGGGCAGAAGAGCCGTGGCCGCTGGCAAAGAACACGTTAGACCTGCTGTGGTCGAACCTTGGCGCCGCAAAGGAAAAAGACCTGCCCATCTGTCAGGATACCGGCATGGCCTGTGTGTTCGTGGAGCTGGGCACCGAGGTGCACATTGACGGCAGCTTTGAAGCCGCCATCCACGAGGGCGTGCGCCGGGGCTATACGGACGGCTATCTGCGCAAGAGCATCGTGGCCGACCCGCTGCGCCGGGGCAACACCGGCGATAACACCCCGGCGGCTATCACGGTGCATCTGGTGGACGGCGAGGGCTGCCGCATCACGGTAGCGCCCAAGGGCTTTGGCAGCGAGAACATGAGCCGCATCCAGATGCTCAAGCCCGCCGACGGCGTGGAGGGCTTTAAAAAGTTCGTGGTGGATACTGTAAAGCTGGCCGGCTCCAACCCCTGCCCGCCCATCGTGCTGGGCATCGGCGTGGGCGGCAGCTTTGACAAGGTGGCGTATCTTGCCAAAAAGGCGCTGCTGCGCCCGCTGGATATCCCCAACCCCGACCCCTACTACGCGCAGCTGGAGCAGGAGCTGCTTACCGCCATCAATGCACTGGGCATCGGCCCGCAGGGCTTTGGCGGCAAGACCACCTGCCTTGGCCTTGCCATTGAGCAGATGCCCACCCATGTGGCGGGTCTGCCGGTGGCTGTGAACGTTTCCTGTCATGTGACCCGCCGCGCCAGCGCGGAGCTGTAAGGAGGGGAGAACGATGGAATACAGACTGACGACTCCCTGCACCGCGCAGGATCTGGCCCCGCTGAAAGCGGGGGATACCGTGCTGCTTTCCGGCGTGGTGTACACCGCCCGGGATCAGGCACACAAGCGGATGATGGAAGCACTGGACAAGGGCGAGACCCTGCCCTTTTCCCTTGAGGGCAGCGCCATCTATTATGTAGGCCCCACCCCGGAGCGCCCGGGCGAGGTCATCGGCTCGGCAGGGCCTACCACCAGCGGACGCATGGATGCCATGAGCCCCCGGCTGCTGGACCTTGGCAACAAGATCATGATCGGCAAGGGCAAGCGGGATGCCGCCGTCAAAGACGCTGTGGTGCGCAACGGCGCGGTGTATCTGGCTGCGCTGGGCGGTGCCGGTGCGCTGATGGCCAAAAGCGTGCAGACGCTGGAGGTGATCGCATGGCCGGACCTGGGCTGTGAGGCGGTGCGCCGCCTGACCGTGCAGGATATGCCCCTGACCGTTGTGCTGGACGCCCACGGCGGCGATCTGTATGAGACCGGCCCTGCGGCCTATCTGGCCACACTGTAAGGCCAAAACGCCGAGAATTGCACCCTTTGCACAAAACAGGGGCGGTGCAAAACCGGCAAAACAGCAGTTCTGTGCAGAAAAATATGGTTAGCTTAACCAAACTTGCTGCGAATTACTTGCATCAACCGCAAAAATGTGATATCCTTTAACATACGACAGAGGGTACACATACCCTGTCGGAAAAATCCCCCAGAGGGAATAAGGCAGGAGGCCGGACAAACCATGCAGATCCACCAGTCCGCGGAAGATTATCTTGAAACGATCCTGATGCTGAGCCAGCGTATGGGCAAGGTGCGCTCCATTGACGTTGTCAATGAGCTGGGCTTTACCAAAGCCAGCGTGAGCATCGCCATGAAAAAGCTGCGGGAGAACGGCTATATCGCGGTGGACGGCGAAGGCAACCTGACCCTGCTGGAGCCCGGGCTGGAGATCGCCCAGCGCATTTACAGCCGTCATCAGCTGCTGACCCACTTCTTTGTGCAGCTGGGCGTGGACGAGCAGACCGCTGCCGAGGACGCCTGCAAGGCAGAGCACATCCTCAGCGAGCAGACGCTGGAAAAGATCCGCGAAAGCGCTCTGCGCAACGACGCCGCCCATCCGCAGGCAAAGTGATTTGATTTCAAAAAACACCGGAACGCCGAAAAACGTTCCGGTGTTTTTACTTTAGCATCCTCGCCCTCTCCGTCATCGCTCACGCGATGCCACACTCCCCCTTTTGTCGCTGCGCGACATCTTCCCCCGGAGCGGGGGAGGTCTTTCCTCAAGGGGAGAGGTCTTGGCAAAAGAGATGGAGTTTGCGTGGAATGCCAAGGGCTCTCCCTTTGGGAGAGCTGTCACCGAAGGTGACTGAGAGGGCGAGGACGCTGCCCCTAAAAAACGCTTCTTTTTGTATGAAATTTTCGGTTTTTGTTGCATATCTGTTATGGATTTGGTACAATAGGTCTGAGCGAAAAAGGAACGTGGGAAGAACGGAAAGGGGCGGGACGGCACAAAGCCGCCCTAAGAAAAAGGAGAGCGTTGCGGCATGGATGCTATTGCGCATACTCAGGTCAGTGGGTTTTGTCTGGTCACACTGGCGGTCTTGCTGCAGGCGCAGCAGAAAATGCGAGATAAAAGCCTGCCCGGGCGGCTGTTCACGGCGCTGCTGTGGTCTGCCGGGGCGCTGACGATCATAGATCACGGCGGTACGCTGGCGCAGTTGGGCGCGTGGCAGGAGCTGGGCATCCCCCTGTCCTACCAGCTGAACGCCGGGGGCAGTATCCTGTTTTATCTGCTGGCAGCGTGTTGCTGCCTGCTGGTGCTTTTGTATGTGGAGGCAGAGCTGGGGCATACATGGATGGAGGACGGCCGCAGGCTGGCGCTCAGCGCCGTGCCGCTGGTGCTGCTTTTGCTGGCGCTGCTGACGGCGCGGGACGAAAACGGCTTTTGCTATCTGGACGCAGAGGGGCTGCGGGGCAGCACCCTGTTCTGGGGGCCGAAGCTGGTGGGGCTTGCCTATCTGGCAGCAGCCTTTCTCCGCTGCAGCTGGACGCTGAGCCACTGGAAGCAGGAAACACCCAAGGAGGAGCTGAATACCCTGCTGCTGCTTGCGCTTGCGCCGGCTGCAGGCTTTTTGCTGCAGGGCTGGCTGCCCGGGCGCGGGCTGCTGTGCTGCGGCATTACGCTGGGGCTGGTGTGCGTGTATGTGCTGGTGCTGCAGACCAAGTTCACGGTGGACACCCTGACCGGCGTCAGCAACCGCATCGTGGCGCTGCGCTATCTGGAAAGCGAGCTGCCCTATTACCGCCGCCACCCCAACCGCTCGCTGCACTTCCTCATGATGGACATGGACCACTTCAAGCACATCAACGATGAATACGGCCACCTGGAGGGCGACGCTGCACTGGTGCTGCTGGCGGGCATTCTGAAAAAGGTGTGCGCCAACTATAACGGCGTGCTGGCGCGCTACGGCGGCGATGAATTTTGCATCGCCTGCGGCTGCAACAGCGTGGAGGTGCGCACCCTGATCGCCTCCATCCAGCGGGAGCTGGACGCCGCCAACGCCGCCTCCGGCAAGCCCTACCAGATCGAGATCAGCATCGGCTGCGCCCGCCTTGAGCCGGACATTGCCACCGTGCACGACCTGATCGATAAGGCCGATCAGGAGATGTACCACCTCAAGACCCGCAAGCGCAGCACAGCCCCCGCAGAAAAACAGGGCTGAATATTTTTAACTGAAAAAGTGGCCCGGAAACGTCCGCAGACGTTTCCGGGCCACAAATTATAATAATGTTTTTTACCCTTCTGCCCTTGCATCCCGGGGTGGAACGCGGTATTCTTATAGAATAGACCGGAACCGCGACAGCACAGGGGAGGGAGACCACATGGACGCACAGGAGATCCGCGCATTGCTGGGCAAAAGCATCTTTGAGCGGGCACAGAAGTACCGCAAGCGCATCCTGCAAAGCAGCTGCACCACCAACGAGGACGGGGTGCGGCACCTGACAGCGCTGGTACAGGGCAGCGGGCCGGACTGCTATTATACGCAGGTCTGGCTGCGGGAAAACGGCAGCTTTGTCAGCGCCTCCTGCGACTGCCCCTATAACCAGAACGGCGACGGCACCTACTGTAAGCATATCGGTGCGCTGCTATTGCGGGACGCGGAAAAGAACCCGCCTGCCCCGGAAAAAAAGCCGGAGAGCATCCCCGGGGTGCAGCGGGGCGTTGCCGGCTTGAGCACCGAGCCCCGCAAGGACAGCTACAGCGCCGGGCTGGATATGCTGTTCGGCCGCAAGTGGCGGGGCGAGGAGCCGGAGACCGACTATGATGCCCAGCTGCTGCTGAAGCGCTACCAGCGGGAGGATGCGCAGCCCCTGCCCCCGCCCGCTGCCCAGCGCACCGGCTTTGCCCTGCTGGAGCCGGAGCTTACGGTGCACAATGACCGTGTCTGGCTGCGGCTGCGGGTCTCGGACGGCATCGGCGGGCGGCAGTATCTGATAAAAAGCATCCCGCATTTTCTGGATGCGATCGAGCGGGGCGAAAGCGTCAGCTACGGGAAGTCGCTGGCCTTCGTGCACCGGTGGGACGCCTTTGCCCCGGATGCACAGCAGCTGCTGCGGCTGCTGCGCCGTCAGGTGAGCGCCCGGCAGGAATTTGAAGCCGAGGGCACGGTGCGCTCCGGCTGGGACAAGGGCCCGGCGGGCGGTCTGCCGCTGACCGGCGAGGGGCTGGATGCCCTTGTGGAGCTTTACGCCGCCGAGGGCGTTGTGGGCGGCTATACCCTTAAAGAGGGGCTGCCGGTCATCAGCTTAAAGGTGGAGCGCCGCAAGGGCGGCGTGCAGCTGAGCTGTACCCCGGTGCTCAGCGGGGTGCAGGGGCTGGACTATGCCTATCTGCTGGGCGAGACCACCCTCTGGCGGATGCAGCGGGAGGAATGCCGCCGGGTGCTGCCGGTGCTGGATGCCTTTGGCGGGCGCAGCTTGTTCTTTACCAGCGCGGATGCCGCCGCCTTTTGCAGCTATGTGCTGCCGGAGCTGGGCAACCGGGTCAACATCGTGGACCCCGACCGGCTGCTGCTGAACCAGATCCCGCTGGAACCGGTGGTGCAGTTTTATCTGGACGCTGACCGGGGGCTTACCGTCACGGCGTACCCGGTCTTTCTCTACGGCGAGGACAGGGTAGCCCCCGGCGAGCCGGTGCCGCCGGATCTTTTGCGGGATGCCCGCACCGAGAACCGGGCAAAGCGGCTGCTGGAAACCTATCTGGAACCCGAGCCTGGCAAGCCCGGACATTACAGCCTTTCCGGGGAGGAAGCACTTTTCCAGCTGCTGGAAGAGGGCATTCCCGCCCTGCTGGCCATGGGCGAGGTGTACCAGACCGATGCCTTCCGCAACCTGCAGGCCGCCCCGCCTAAAATTTCGGTAGGGGTGTCGGTGCACGGCAGCGTGCTGGACTTAGAGGTGGATACCGGCGCCTTCCCGGTGGAGGAGCTGCGGGAGCTTTTGCAGTCCCTGCACCAGAAAAAGCGTTACCACCGCCTGCGGGACGGCAGTCTGCTGCGGCTGGACGACAGTCTGGAAGGGCTGGACGAGCTGAACGACACGCTGGAGCTTTCCGGTGCAAGGCTGAAGGACGGCCACGCAGCTCTGCCGCTCTACCGCGCCCCCACGCTGGACTGGGCGCTTTCGGGGCAGAACGGCCTGCGGTTCGACCGGGACGATGCCTTCCGGCGCATCAGCCGCAGCTTCCATGCCGTGCGGGACAGCGAGTATACCCCGCCGCTCTCCCTGCAAAAGACCCTGCGCAAATACCAGCGGGACGGTTACCGCTGGCTGCGCACACTGGACGGCTACGGCATGGGCGGCATTCTGGCCGATGATATGGGTCTGGGCAAGACGGTGCAGGTGCTCAGCTACCTGCTGGCGATGAAGGAGGGCGGGCAGCAGCTGCCCAGCCTTATCGTCTGCCCGGCGTCGCTGGTGCTGAACTGGCAGGAGGAATGCCAGAAGTTCACCCCGCAGCTGCAAAGCGTTGCCATGGACGGCGATGCCGCCCACCGCGCCGCGCTGGTCGATGGGTGGGCGCAGGCGGACATCGTCATCACCAGCTACGACCTGCTGCGCCGGGACGAAAAACTGTATGCCGGGCAAAGCTTCTACGCCTGCATTCTGGACGAAGCGCAGGCCATCAAGAACCACACCACCCAGAAATACAAGGCGGTGTGCCGGGTGAACAGCCGGGTGCGCTTTGCGCTGACCGGCACCCCGGTGGAAAACCGCCTGGGCGAGCTGTGGAGCATCTTCTCCTTTTTGATGCCGGGGTATCTGCCCCCGTATAAGACCTTCTGCGCCCGGTTTGAAAAGCCCATCGTGCAGGACGAGGATGCCAACGCCGTGCGGCGGCTGAACCAGTTCACCGGGCCGTTTATCCTGCGGCGCATGAAGTCCGAGGTGCTGCGGGAGCTGCCGCCCAAAACCGAGAATCTGCGCCGCGTCGAGCTGGAAGCGGAGCAGCGCAAGCTGTATCTGGCGGCGGTGGTGGACGCCCGCGAAAAGCTGCGGGCGGCAAAGCCGGAGGACAAGATGACCGTGTTTGCCGTACTGATGCGGCTGCGGGAGATCTGCTGCGACCCGCGCCTTGTGGCAGACAACTGGACCGGCAGCAGCGCCAAGCTGGAAGCCTGTCTGGAGCTTGTCACCGAGGCGGTGGCGGGCGGACACCGCATCCTGTTGTTCAGCCAGTTCACCTCCATGCTGGAGCTGCTGGCAAAGCGGCTGGACGAGGCCGGGGTGAGCCACTTCACCCTGCAGGGCTCTACCCCCAAGCCGGTGCGTGCCGAGCAGGTGCGCCGGTTCAATCAGGGCGAGGCGGACGTCTTTCTCATCTCGCTGCGGGCGGGCGGCACGGGCCTCAACCTGACCGCCGCCGATATCGTCATCCACTACGACCCGTGGTGGAACCTTGCCGCGCAGAATCAGGCCACCGACCGCGCCTACCGCATCGGTCAGCGCAACCCGGTACAGGTGTACCGGCTGATCGCGCAGGACACCATTGAGGAAAAGATCGTGGAGCTGCAACAGGCCAAGCAGTCGCTGGCCGACACCGTTACCGGCGGGGCAGACGGCGCGATTTTGTCCATGAACCCCGAACAGCTGCTGCAGCTGCTGGGAGAAGAAGCATAAAGGAGTGTATTCATCATGAAGGTTTGGGATCTGCATTGCGATACCCTGCTCGAGCTGCGCCGCGCCGAAAAGGCGGGCGCACCCAAAAGCTTTTTGCACAACGATCTGCATATCGACCTTGAAAAATTGCAGCAGGGGGATTATCTGCTGCAATGCTTTGCGGCCTATGTGGATCTGGCCGACCCCGCTCCCGGGGCTGACCCGCTGGTGAGCGTGCTGGAGGAGATCGACATCTTCAAGCGGCTCATGGCGGCTTACCCGGAAAAGATCGCCCCGGTGTACACCGCCGCCGATCTTGAGCGCAACCGCGCCGAGGGCAAGCTCAGCGCCATGCTGACGGTGGAGGAGGGCGGCTGCTGCAAGGGCAGTCTGGGTGTGCTGCGGCGGCTGCAGGAGCTGGGCGTGCGCATGATGACCCTGACATGGAACTACCCCAACGAGCTGGCAGCCCCCAACGCAAACCCCGGCGGGCCGCTGGTGCCCAACACCGAGACCGGCCTGACCGAGCGGGGCTTTGCCTTTTTGGAGGAGATGGAAAAGCTGCACATCACCGCAGACGTGAGCCACCTTTCGGATAAGGGCTTCTGGGACATCGCAAACCACAGCACCCGTCCCTTTGCGGCAAGCCACTCCAACTGCCGTGCCCTGTCGCCCCACAACCGCAACCTGACCGATGAGATGATCCGCGCACTGGCGGAAAAGGGCGGCATTGCGGGGCTGAACTACTGCGCCTCCTTTGTGGACGCAGATTCGGCACACCCGAAGCTTTGCCGCAGCACGGTGGAGCGGCTGGCAAAGCACGCGGCACACTTCAAGCAGGTGGGCGGCATTGAGGTCATCAGCCTTGGCAGCGATTTTGACGGCATCGGCGGCCAGCACGAGCTGGAAACGGCGGCAGATATGCCGCTGCTGGCCGAGGCGCTGCGCCGCGAGGGCTTTACCGAGGACGAGGTGGAGGCCATTTTCTGGCGCAACGCCTACCGCTTCTTTAAAAACAACCTGTAATAACCTGAAAAATCACAAAAAGTGCCCGGAGATACCCCTGCGCTGCGCGGGTATCCCGGGCTGTGTATTGCCCTGCGAGGGGAGGTTTTATATGGTCTGAGGCGCGCGTCCCCTGAAAAAGAACAAACGACTTGGAAAGATAAGAGGAATTATAACAATGGGTATCACGATATCGCCGTGGATGATGGCGTTTCTCATTCTGATGACCGGCTTTGCAGGCTTTGTGGATTCGGCAGCCGGCGGCGGTGGGCTGATCAGCCTGCCGGCCTATCTGTTCGCCGGGCTGCCGCCCCACTACACCTATGCCACCAACAAGTTCAGCGCCGCCTGCGGCACCACCTTTGCCACGGCAAGCTTTTTCAAAAGCGGCGCCATAAACGTGAAGGTGGGCGTCCTTGCAGCCATCGGCAGCTTTGCGGGCAGTGCGCTGGGCGCGCACATCGTGCTGCTGCTCAGTGACGAGATGCTGCGCACCATGATGTTCATCATCCTGCCGGTGGCGGCGGTCATCATTCTGTGGCAGCGCAACCTGCCGGACGAGAACCGGGATGACGGCACGCTGGATCTGAAAAAGATCCTGCTGGCGCTGGCCATCGGCTTTGGCATCGGCCTGTACGACGGCATCGTGGGCCCGGGCACCGGCACCTTTGCCATCATTGCCTTTACCACCCTGATGGGCTTTGACCTGCGCACCGCCAACGGCAACGGCAAGGTGCTCAATCTGGCCAGCAACTACGCCAGTCTGTTCACCTACCTGATGAACGGTCTGGTGGTGTTCCACATCGGCATCCCCTGCGCCATCAGCAACATTCTGGGCAACCTGCTGGGCTCGCATTTTGCCCTGAAAAAGGGTGCCCGCTTCATCCGCCCCATGATGCTGGTGGTGCTGGTGCTGCTGCTGGGCAAGCTGATCTCGGACGCGGTGCTGTAAGGATATTTAAAAAACAAGTCGGGCAGCCCGCGGGCTGTCCGACTTGTTTTAGCTTTCAATAGGTTTTATTCCAGCACCAGCTCTTTATCAAAGAACGCGATGCCGAAGGCGCCGGGGCCGGTGTGGGTGCCGATGACGCAGCCGATCTGGCGCACCAGCGGTGCGTCCAGATGCAGGTTGTCCTGCAGGTAGGTCAGCAGCGGCTGCAGCTCCCGGGGGTTGACGGTGTAGCCCAGCAGCGGGGTGTAGTCCGGGTGGATGCCGCCCATCTCGTCGATCTTCTTGAACAGTGCCACATACACGCCGGGCAGACCGCGTGCCTTACCGGCCAGCGCTACCTTGCCCTCCAGAACGGCGAGGATGGGCTTGATGCCCAGCACGCCGCCTGCCACAGCCACGGCAGCGGACAGTCTGCCACCCTTGCGCAGGTACTTCAGATCGTCCACGGCAGCTACCAGATGCAGGTGCTGCTTGGCCTTTTCCAGCTCGGCGGCGATCTGGGTGATCGTTTTGCCGGCGTCCCGCAGCTGCACAGCCAGACGCACCAGCAAGGACTGCCCCAGACAGACGTTCTCAGTGTTCACGAACACCACATTGTCTACGTTGGCAAGGTCGGCAGCAAGTCTTGCGCACTGACCGGTGCCGGACAGCGCATCGGACAAAAAGATGCCCAGCACCTCGTCCCCGGCGGCAGCAGCGTCCAGATACAGCCGCTCGAACTGCTCCGGGCTGGGCTGGCTGGTGGTGGGCAGCTTGCGGCAGGCTGCCAGATGGGTATAGTATTCGCTGGGGGTCATGTCGATGCCGTCCCGCAGGACGGTGCCATCCTCCAGCGTCACGTTCAGGGGGATCACGGTCACGCCCAGCTGCTGCGCCTCGGCGGGCAGGATGTCGCACGCGGAATCGGTGAGGATACGGATCATAATAATACCTCCGGTCTACCGGTAAAATACAGTATATACGA
Organism: uncultured Faecalibacterium sp.; assembly: GCA_934540955.1. GTDB lineage: Bacteria > Bacillota > Clostridia > Oscillospirales > Ruminococcaceae > Faecalibacterium. Next base: position 8,845 of record CAKTCY010000032.1, on the reverse strand, counting down.
CGCTTTCGTCAAAAAGGTTGGAAATCATTATACCACCATTTAGGGCGATATGTCAATAATTTGCATAAATTTGCCGCGACAGAACGCCGAAACCTTGCGCACCCGGCGGCAGATATGGTACTATAACCGGGAACGAACCATAGCAGGAGGAGACCGACCATGCACAAGCTGAACCCCCGCACCGCCGCACTGCTTTCGGCCTTTGGCTGGGCGGTGGGGTATCTGCTGGCGGGCAAGGCGCTGGCGGTGCTGCTGCCCATGCCGCCCGGCGGCGCGGCGCGGCTTTTCCGGGTCTGCCTGCTGGCTCCGCTGGCGGAGGAGGGGGTGTTCCGGGGCGCGGTGCAGCGCCGGGCGCAGCCGCTGGGCAGGGGACAGGCCATTCTTTTGCAGGCGGTGCTGTTCGCCCTGCAGCATGGCAGTGCCGCCGCTATTGTCTACGCGCTGGTGTGCGGGCTGGGTCTGGGGTGGCTTGCCGACCACACCGGGCAGCTCTGGCCGGGGATGCTGCTGCACAGCGCAAACAATCTGCTGGTGCTGGCGATGGGATGAGAGGATGGGATACATGACCGATTTTGAACTGATGGGTCTTGCGCTGGAAGAAGCCGCCAAAGCCGCCGCCTTGGGCGAGGTGCCGGTGGGCGCAGTGGTGGCGCGGCACGGCGAGGTGGTAGCCACGGCGCACAACACCCGGGAGACCGAAAAGAACGCGCTGCACCACGCGGAGCTGCTGGCCATTGACGCCGCCTGCAAGGCGCTGGGCGGCTGGCGGCTGTGGGAGTGCGAGTTGTTCGTCACCCTGGAGCCCTGCCCCATGTGCGCGGGCGGCATCATCAACAGCCGTCTGCGCCGGGTGGTGTACGGCGCTGCCGATACCAAGGCCGGGTGCTGCGGCTCGGTGACCGACCTGTTCGCGCTGCCCTTCAACCACCATCCGGTGGTGGAAAAGGGGCTGCGGGAGGCCGAGGCACAGCAGCTTTTGCAGGCGTTTTTTGTTTCCCTGCGGGAAAAGCGGGCGGGCAGACCCCGCTGGAAGCCCCCGGTGCCCGAAAATAGAGAGAAATAAGCGAAAAATAGTGGGAACTGCGTAAAAAATTGCAGTTCCCACTTTCTTTTTGAGCTGGATTGTGGTATATTATTCAATGGAATCTTGTCGAAACCCATCGCAACTGCAGGCAGGCACGCCAAAGCACCGGACCTTTGCCGGACACATGAACGGAACGCTGCACTGTCTGGGGATGGGCACAGGGTTTTTCCGGCTGGGCGCACTTACGCTAAGCCGAGAATACCGAACAGGAGGGATACACTCTTGTACGAGGACGAGTTTGAACTGACCTTTCAGGTGCCGGAGGAAGAGAGCGCCCCGGAGCCCCTTGCCGCACCGGCTGCAAAGCCGGCTGCGTCGGTGGAGCCGGTGGTGGACGAGCCCACCCGCATCATGACGCTGGAAAAACCGGCAGCGCCTGTGGTGGACGAGCCTACCCGGGTGATCACGCTGGAAAAGCCCGCAGAGCCGCCTGCACCGGAGCCGCCCGCAGCGCCTGCGCCGGCGCCTGTAAAAGAACAGTCTGCCGCTGCGGTGCGCCGGGTGCTGATCTCCGGCGGCGACCGGGGCATTGGTGCTGCCGCAGCCCGCGCCTTTGCGGCAGCAGGGTATCAGGTAGCGGTGCTCTATCACCAGAACGCCGCGGCAGCCGCTGCGCTGGAGCAGCAGCTGCCCGGGTGCATCGCCATCCAGTGCGATGTTGCCAGCCGTGCCAGCTGTGAGCTGGCGTTCCATGCAGTGGAGCAGGCCATGGGCAGGGTGGATGTGCTGGTGTGCAACGCCGGTATCGCGCAGCAGAAGCTGTTTACCGACATCACCCCGGAGGAGTGGCAGCGGATGCTGGACGTGAACCTGAGCGGCGCGTTCCACCTGTGCCAGCTGGCGCTGCCCGGCATGATTCGCCGCAAGCAGGGCCGCATCCTGACCGTGAGCAGTATGTGGGGCCAGACCGGCGGCAGCTGCGAGGTGCACTATTCCGCCGCGAAGGCCGGGCTCATCGGCCTGACCAAGGCACTGGCCAAGGAAGAAGGCCCCAGCGGCATCACGGTGAACTGCGTAGCGCCGGGGGTCATCGAGACTGACATGATGGCGGCCTTTACCGCCGAGGACAAGGCGGCGCTGGCCGAGGAGACCCCCGTGGGGCGGCTGGGCACCCCGGAAGAAGTTGCAAAGCTGCTGGTCTTTCTGGCCGGCGAGGATGCCGGATACATCACCGGACAGGTGTTCGGGGTGAACGGCGGCCTTGTGATCTGATGCACAGGGCAATATTACAGGAAATTCCCCGGAGCGGGAAGGAGAGAAAAAATGGGCATGACTTTGAAGGAACTGTTGACTAAGGGCGAGGGCACCCTCTCTGCACAGGAGGCCAAGGCGCTGGCGGCACAATGCCGCATGGATGTAGACACCCTCTACACCCTGCTGGAGGAGCGCGGCATTAAGGTCCTGGAGGAAGAGAACGAGCCGAGTCTGGACGTGGACAGCATCATTGCTGAGGTGGAGAACGCCGAGAACAACAACGATGACATGGGCCTTGCCGATGAAAACGAAGAGGATGCCGAGGAGAACCCGGCAGACCTGAAGGCCGCCATGGACGAGCTGCTGGACGACCCGGTGAAGAACTACCTCAAGCAGATCGGTCAGATCCCGCTGCTGAGCGCCGAGCAGGAGGTGGAGCTGAGCCGCCGCATCCATGCCGGTGCCGAGGCTGCGCACATTTTGCAGGCAGACCGCCAGAAGTACGGCGCACCGGAGTACATCAAGAAGAACAGCGCCCGCTTCTCCTTTGAGGAGGACGAGAACAGCCGCAGCTACACCGAGGATCTGGACGAGGACGGCGAAAAGTCCGCCGAGGATGCCGAGGAAAAGGCAGACGAGGAGAAGGCCATGGAGGCCGTGGAGAACGGCCCCCTGAGCGAGGAGCGCCGTCAGGAGCTGCTCAAGACCCGCCGCGACGGCCTGAACGCCCGCCGCAGCCTGAGCGAGGCAAACCTGCGTCTGGTGGTTTCCATCGCCAAGAAGCACGTTGGCCATAATCTGGCCTTCCTTGACCTCATTCAGGAGGGCAACATCGGCCTGATCAAGGCCGCCGAGAAGTTCGACTGCGACCGCGGCTTCCGCTTCTCCACCTACGCCACCTGGTGGATCCGTCAGGCCATCACCCGCGCCATTGCGGATCAGGCCCGTACCATCCGTATCCCGGTGCACATGGTGGAGACCATCAACCGGATGCGTCAGGCCACCAACCAGCTGGTGTACCAGAACGGTCACGAGCCCACCCCGGAGGAGCTGGCAAAGGCCATGGACATGAGCGTGGAGCGCGTGCGCGAGATCCAGCGCATGGCACAGGAGCCGGCAAGTCTGGAAAGCCCCGTGGGTGAGGAGGAGGATTCCTCTCTGGGCGATTTCGTTGCCGACGAAAACGCCGAGGCTCCCGGCAAGGCAGCCGACCGCGCCATGGTGGCGCAGCAGATCAATCTGGCGCTCAAGAGCCTGACCCCCCGCGAGGAGAAGGTCATCCGCCTGCGCTTTGGTCTGGATGATGGCCGTCCCCGCACGCTGGAGGAGGTCGGCCGCGACTTCGGCGTCACCCGTGAGCGTGTGCGCCAGATCGAGGCCAAGGCCATCCGCAAGCTGCACAGCCGCAAGTGCCTGACCCTGCTCAACGGCCTGATCGAGTGATCGCCCGCCGGGCAGGCAGAACGGTTTGAAATGCGCGCCGCGTTCTGCTTTGCGCATCATTCAAGGAAATTTTATTTTTGATTTGGGGTTCAGGAAAGTCTGCGGACTTTCCTGAACCCTTTTTTCACAGGAGGGGTCGTGGCGGGAAATGTCGTTCATCTCTGCGACCTTTTCCGTGAAAATGCGTTTGGAGCGGCCCGCAGAGCTTGTCGGGGCAAAGCCCCTCCATCTGCTAACGCAGACCGCTCTGCCGCTTAAAAGCCCCACTGGGGCTTTCATTGCTACGCTGCGCTCCGCAAACGCGGTCGCTCCAAACGCGAAATATAAAGAATTGTTCCGCTATTTATGCGCAGAGCGAAGCGGAGCGCATTTAAAACGTTATTCGGCAGAGTGTTCAACGACGATGCGGCAGCGTTGTGCGGAATACCCAAAAATTGCGCGGATACTTGTATTTTGCTTGCAGAGAGTGTACAATAAGCACAGAATATGTTTGCGCAGAGCAGGAGAGCGACAGACAGAGCGGATAGCTTTGTTTGTTGCGCTCTTTTTTGTTTTGCGCCCAGCTTCAGAGCAAGGAGAGAGCATCATGAGCCAGACCAAATACATCCTCTCACTGGATCAGGGTACCACCAGCAGCCGGGCGATCCTGTTTGACAACGAGCAGAACATCGTCTGCGTGCATCAGCGGGAATTTGAGCAGATCTACCCCCATCAGGGCTGGGTGGAGCACAACCCCATGGAGATCTGGTCCAGCCAGTACGGCGTGATGAACGAGGTCATCGCCCAGAGCGGCGTAGACCCCAGGGACATTGCGGGCATCGGCATCACCAACCAGCGCGAGACCACCATCCTGTGGGATAAAAACACCGGACGCCCGGTGTATAACGCCATCGTCTGGCAGTGCCGCCGCACCGCGCCCCTTGTGGACGAGCTGCTCCGGACCCCCGGCATGGCGGACTATATCCGGGAAAACACCGGCCTTGTGCCGGACGCCTATTTCTCTGCCACCAAGATCAAGTGGATCTTGGACAACGTCCCCGGTGCGCGGGAAAAGGCCGAGGCAGGGGAGCTTTTGTTCGGCACGGTGGACACATGGCTGGTCTGGAAGCTGACCGGCGGCAAGGTGCACGTTACTGACCGCACCAACGCCAGCCGCACCATGCTGTACAACATCCGCACGCTGGACTGGGACGATACCCTGCTCAAGGCGCTGGACATCCCCCGCTGCATCCTGCCCAGCGTGAAGGATTCCAGCGAGGTGTACGGCTATACCAACATTCAGGGCGTGGATGTGCCGGTGGCGGGCATTGCGGGCGACCAGCAGGCTGCGCTGTTCGGGCAGGGCTGCTTTAAGCCCGGCGACGTGAAAAACACCTACGGCACCGGCTGCTTTTTGTTGATGAACACCGGCAACAAGATCTACCAGAGCAAAAACGGTCTGGTCACCACCATCGCCATCAGCCTTGACGGCGAGGTGGAGTATGCGCTGGAAGGCTCCGTCTTTGTGGGCGGCGCGGTCATCCAGTGGATTCGGGACGGGATGCACCTCATTCAGGACAGCTGCGATTCCGAGTACTACGCCCAGAAGGTGCCGGACAACGGCGGCGTGTACATCGTGCCCGCCTTTACCGGTCTGGGCGCACCCTACTGGGATATGTACGCCCGGGGTGCCATTCTGGGCATTACCCGCGGCACCACCCAGAACCACATCATCCGCGCGGCGGAGGAATCCATCGCCTACCAGAGCGCCGACCTGATGTGGGCCATGGAGAAGGACACCGACATCACCATCAGCACCCTGAAGGTGGACGGCGGCGCCAGCCGCGACCACTTCCTGATGCAGTTCCAGTCCGACATCCTGAACAAGGAGGTGCTGCGCCCGGCCATCCGGGAGACCACCGCCCTTGGTGCGGCGTATCTGGCCGGCCTTGCCACCGGCGTGTGGAAGAGCCGGGAGGAGATCAGCCACCTGTGGAGCTGCAACCAGCTGTTTGAGCCCAAAATGGACGCTGCCCAGCGGGAAAAACTGGTCAAGGGCTGGCACAAGGCCGTGGGCCGCAGTCAGGACTGGGCCGAGCACGAGGCGTAAGGCGGAAACGATACTATAAGCACACAGGAAGGGTCCGGCAGTTGCCGGACCCTTCCTGTGTATGTGACCATAGCCTGCGCAGCAGAACCGCGCCTTGCGGAAGGCTGCGCTTACTGTACAACGGATTTATAGTAGTTGCCAAAGTCTGCAAGGGCATCCATCACCGGCAGCAGTTCCCTGCCCAGCGCCGTCAGCCCATATTCGACCCGGGGCGGCAGTTCCTGATAGTCGTGACGGTAAACAAGACCGTCCTCCATCAGTTGACGTAGGCTGTCGGTCAGAACTTTCTGCGAAATGCCCTCCAGATCCCGCTGCAACTCATTGAAACGCCATGGTCTTACCCGTAGGTTGCGCAGGATCAGTAGTTTCCATTTTCCGCCGATCAGCGCCACAGCGGTGGCAACCGGACAAGCCGGAAGCTCTTCCTTTGTTTTCATCGGATATCACCTCTCTTTATAAGAATAGCACATTCTGTTTTGTATGTACAGTTATAAAAAGGTGCGTACTTGTCTGCACAGTTGCATCCGTGTAAACTACAAACAGCAAGGAAACTTGCAAAACAAATTGGAGGGTTACGACCATGGCAAACTATACAAAGATCAATGTTGGAAACGAAAACCGCGCAGAGCTGCACGACAAGCTGGCGCTGACCGGTGCAGAGGTGAGCATCAACCGACTGCCTGCCGGTGCAGGGGTGCCGTTCGTGCATTCTCATCAGCACAACGAGGAAATTTATGGAATCCTTGAGGGAAAAGGCACCGCTGTGATCGATGGCACGGCTGTTGCCCTTACCGCCGGTGACTGGCTGAAGATCGCCCCGGCTGCCAAGCGCCAGTTTGCCGCCGCAGCCGACAGCGGGATCACTTACATCTGCATTCAGGTGCGGGAGAACACGCTGGAAGGCTTTACGGCAACGGATGCTGTCGTCTATTGAGTGCAGACAAATGCGGTGATGATGCTGAATTTTAGGTGCATCGCCGCAGAGAATAACTGAAAAATATGTCCCCCGGCAGGCTGCCGCCGCATGAGCGATAGTCTGCCGGGGGTATTTTGTGCCATTCCAGCATGGACGGGTGGATGATGCAGCAAAAAAGCCCCTGACCGAAGTCAGAGGCTCTTGTTTTGGTGGAGCATTCTCCACAGCACTCGAACCCAACACCTCTTCACGGGAAATCGTTTTGGAATCGTCCGTGAAGTTGAAATTGAGCACGACCCGGTCATCAAAGACGTAGACCGAGTTGACAAAGGTATCAATGATCTGCCGCTGGTGTTCCATGTCTCTCATGTCACCCTTGCGGAATTTCTCAAACCAGAACCGCATCCATTCGCGGGTCAGGACTGGCTTTTTCAGCTCTTCTTCCAGAATGCTGGTGTTCAGGGCTTCCTTCCGGGCTTCCAGTTCGTCCAACCGCTGCTTGGTGGTCGGGGTCAGGATGCCCTGTTCAATGGCTTCCAGAAGGTTTGCCAGCCGCTTCTCTGTGTCCCTGAGCTGGTCTTTCAGGACAGGCAGCCGGGTGTTCTCCTTCTGCTGGGCTTCCATGACCAAATCTATCAGCCGTTCGATGATTTCATCGCTGAAAATCACCTTAATGGCAGTGTCCACCACGAATCGTTCCAGCGGCTCTTTGCGGATGGCTTTCAGGTCGCAGTGCGCCTTGCCGTGGCGTTTGGCGTTGCCGCACTTGTAGTAATAGTAGGTGTTTCCCATGTGGCTGGTGCCGCTTTCGCCGCCCATCAGGGTGCCGCACTTGCCACAGAACAGCTTGGTGGTCAGCAGATAGCTCACATCCTCTTTTGCAGGCCGACCGTGGGCGATCCTGTTCTGCTCGAAACGCTGCTGCACCCGGTCGAACAAATCCTGGTCAACAATAGCCGGAATGCCGCCCGGCGTCACAATGTCCTTGTAGCGGTATTCGCCGATGTAGCGGCGGTTGCGGAAGATCTGGAAGAAGCTGTTCTTCACGAACGGCTTCCCGGTGCGGGTACGCAGGCCGCGCTCGTTCAGGGATGCTGCGATCTTCTCAGCCGGTTCGCCGTCGGCATACCGGGTGAAGATCTCCTGCACGATGGGAGCCGTCTCCGGGTCGATATGGTACAGCCTGTCCTCCTTGCCAATGGTGAAGCCCAGCGGCACCACACCGCCGTTGTACTTGCACTGGAGGGCGTTTTCGCGCTCACCGCGCGCCACTTTCAGGGCGAGTTCGGCGGAATAGTATTCCGCCATGCCGATCAGCATACTCTCCACCATAATGCCTTCAGGCCCCTGCGAGATGGGTTCCATAGCAGACACCAGATGGACACCGTTCTTTTCCAGCTGGTACTTGTAGTTCACGGCATCGAATCGGTTCCGGGCAAAGCGGTCCAGCTTCCAGACCAGAACTACATCGAAGATTTTCTTTCCGCTGTCCTTGATCATCCGCTGAAAGTCTGGGCGGTCATCCGTTTTGGCAGAGTAGGCACGGTCAATGTAGGTGCCGACCACGGTGATGCCGTTCTTCTCGGCGTAGTCCTTGCAGTCGCGCAGCTGTCCCTCAATGGACGCTTCACGCTGGCTGTCGGATGAATAGCGGGCGTAGATCACGGCGGTCATGGTTGCACCTCCTTGGCGTGTATTCGACTTGCCTTTATAGTATCGGGTCAAGCGCAGCTTGTCAACAATCTGCGAGCAGATTGAAATGTGAAAATTGCGAAACGCAGCGAAAAAGGTGAGAGCAAGAATCGTCCCGTGGCCACAAATTTTCAATTCTTGAAAATTCCTTGTCCATCCGGGACTTCACTTCCCAAACTCTTGCGAGTTTTTGAAGTGCTCTTGTTGGGGCGTGCCTGCCCCAAACCCTGCTGGGAACGAGTACGGCAAACGTGAACTTGTCGGGGTAACCCTCCTCCATCTTGCTGACGCAAGACCGTTCGGTCGCTCAAAAGCCCCACTGGGGCTTTCATTGTTCCGTTTCCGCTCCGCAAACTGGAATTTTGTCTGCTTATTATATCTATAATGTGCTATCTTGTTTATGCAAGATCACTATTATCAATATGCC
>CAKTCY010000031.1 GCA_934540955.1 uncultured Faecalibacterium sp. | reverse complement strand
AGCATTATCATGATCTCCTCTGAAATGAGCGAGATCATCGGTATGTCCAACCGTGTCATGGTCATGTGCGATGGCCGTATCACCGGCTTTATCAACGGTAAGGATGCCACGCAGGAGAACATCATGGCGCTGGCTACCCAGTTCGAGACCGCACCTGACGCAGCTGCGGCAAATCAGTAATTAAGGAGGCTGTCTATCGTGGAAGCTACCAAAAAATTGAATGGCAAGGCTGTGGGCAAGTGGCTCAGCAACAACGCCATTATTATGATGATGCTGGCCATCACTCTGATCGTTGGCATCATGCACCCCAACTTCTTCTCCGGCACCAACATGATCAACCTGTTCAAGAATGTGTCCATCCGCTACATCATCGCGCTGGGCATTTCCGGCTGCCTGATCACCACCGGTAACGACCTGTCCGCTGGCCGTCTGGCTGGTTTTGCCGCCTGCCTTGCCTGCATTTTTGCGCAGACCGAAGGCGCTTCCGGCAAGTTCTACCCCAATATGCCCACCCTGTCCACCCCCGTGGTGTTCATTCTGGTCATTGCCATCTGCGCCATCGTGGGTCTGTGCAACGGACTGGTGGTCAGCTACCTGAAGGTGCAGCCCTTCATTGCTACCTTGGGTATGCAGCAGGTGGTCTACGGTATCTGCCTTGTGTACACCGGCGGTACCCCCATCGGCTCTTTGAACAAAAACTTCACCTCTCTGGCCTCCAACACCATCCTTGCCGTTCCCGTGCTGATCTGGATCGCCCTGATCGTGGCTGTCTGCTTCTGGTTCCTGTACAACAAGACCCGCCACGGTAAGTATATGTACGCCATCGGCGGCAACGAGGCTGCTGCTGAGGTGGCCGGTGTCAACGTTTACGCCACCAAGATCCGCATCTACATTCTGGCCTCCTGCATGTTCGGTCTGGCAGGCTGCCTGCTGGCTGCAAAGTCCGGCGGCGCATCCGTCAACACTGCAATGGGCTATGAGCTGGACGCCATCGCAGCCTGCACCATCGGCGGTGTTTCCACCACCGGCGGCGTTGGTACTGTTCCCGGCGTTCTGGTCGGCGTTCTGGTCTTTGAGCTGATGAAGGTCGCTCTGCAGTTCATGAACGTCAACTCCTCCTACACCTACATCGTTCAGGGCCTTGTCATTATCGTGGCTGTCGCCATTGATATCCGCAAGTATCTGGCTAAGAAGTAATCTCCTCATCATCCCCCTTTGCACCCGCAGTCTTTGCACTGCGGGTGCTTTTTTTGTCCACATTTTTGTGGTATCATAAGGAAAAACATCTTATGCTTACAGGAGGGACTTTCCATGGCACAGCCCACCCCGGACACCCAGACCGAGCTTGAACGCCGCGAGGCCGCACTGGCCGCCCGCGAGGCAGAACTTGCCCGCCAGCAGGCTGAATTGCAGGCGCAGAAGGCCGATTTTGAGCAGGGCAAAAAGCGCCTGCTGGACAACGGCAGCAAGGACTTTGTAAACCCCAAGGAAAAGCTTTACGATAAATTCCCGCTCACGGTACACCAGATGGATATCATCATCGGCATGCTGTTCGCTTTGATCGCTCTTTTCCTTGTGCTGGGCGTGACCCACACCAGCTTTTTCGGCCTGTTCGGCGGCTGAGCCGCAGGCGCATCCTCTGTGAAAAACATTCCGTAAAGGAGAATAAAAATGGCACACTATCCCGGTTATACCGTTCTGCGCACCGAGGACTGCCCCGAGCAGCACGGTACTTTGACCCTGCTCACCCACGACGTCAGCGGCGCAGCTGTGCTGCTGGTGGAAAACGAGGACGTCAACAAGGCCTTCGGCATCGGCTTCGGCACTTTCCCCTCCGATGACACCGGCGTGTTCCACATTCTGGAGCACTCCGTGCTGGCAGGCAGCGAAAAATACCCGGTCAGCTCCCCCTTTGTGCAGCTGCTCAAAAGCAGCATGGCCTCCTTCCTCAATGCAATGACCTTCCCGGACAAGACGGTTTACCCCTTTGCCACCCCCAACGAGACCGATTTCTGCAACCTGATGGATGTCTACCTGAACGCGGTGTTCTGCCCGCTGGCTATGGTGGACTCCGCCGTGTTCGAGCAGGAGGGCTGGCACCGGGATGCTAACGGCACGGTCAGCGGCGTGGTCTACAACGAGATGCAGGGCGCACTGGCCTCCCCGGATGCCCAGCTGCAAAACGCCCTGCAGCGGGCCATGTTCCCGGATACCGCCTACGGCTTTGTGTCCGGCGGCGACCCGGCGTCCATCCCCGCCCTGACCTACGAGAAATACCAGCGGGTGTACCGCCGCCATTACAGCGCCGACAACTGCTGCATCACCCTGTACGGCAAGATGGATATGGCCGACAAGCTGGCGCGGCTGGATAAGGACTACCTGTCCAAGATGCCCAAGGCTGCTGCCCGTCCCCGCCTGACCATGCAGGACGAGCAGCCCGGCGCGTTCGTGGAACTGCCCTACTACACCGACCAGCCCAAGCCGGACGAGGTGCAGTGCGCACTGGCATGGTACACCGGCGCATTTGCCGACCGGGAGCGGCAGTTGGGCGTGGAGATCCTGCTGGGCGCATTGCTGAGCACCAACAGTTCTCCCCTCAAGGCCGCGCTGCTGGCCGAGCAGCTGGGCGCAGATATCGACATCGGCTTTGACGACAGCACCCTGCAGCCCACCTTGGAGCTGCTGCTGCGCGGCGCTACGGTGGATTCTGCCCGCAGGTTTGCCCCCGCCGTGCGCAAGGCTGTGGACAAGCTATTGGAGACCGGCATCCCCCGCGACCTGCTGCTGGCCGCCTTGAACGAGGCCGAGTTTGCCTCGCTGGAGCGCCCGGGCAGTCTGCCGGACGGCGTGCTGGACGCCATCAACGCTGCCACCGGCTGGCTGCATACCGGCGATGCCGCCCTGCTGCTGCACACCGATAAGCTTTTCGCCGCCCTGCGCAGTAAGCTGGAGGAGGGCTGGTTCGACACCCTGCTGCGGGAGCTGTTTGCCCCCGCCCCGGTACAGGTGGTGCAAGTCCCCACCGCACCCAAAACCGAGGACGCCGCCGCCCCGGTGCGCACCGACGGCAAGCTGGTGCTGGAGCACCCCCTCACCGCCGCCGACCTTGGCGCGGGCGATGCCGCCCCGCAGGGCAGCGCCGAGCAGCTGGCCGGTGCCACCCTGCTGCGCCACCCCTCTGCCGGGAGCCTGTACCTGAATTTCTACTATGATCTGGGCAGCATCGCCCCGGAGGAGCTGCAATACCTGAACCTGCTCACCGATGTGCTGGACGAGCTGGACACCCCCGCCCATACCGCCCAGCAGCTGAACACCCTGCGCAGCACATGGCTGGGCGACAGCCGCGCCCAGCTGGACATCTGGACCGGGCGGCAGGAGGGCAGTCCCTGCCACGCCAAGCTCACCCTCTGCCTGAGCCTGCTGGAGCGCAGCCTGGAAAAGGCGGTGGAGATCGGCGGCGAGTGGCTGTACGATACCGTCCTTACCGGCGCGGCTGCCGAGGCGGCCTATGCCCGGGTGGTCAGCCAGCTGAAGCTGCGCATGGAGCAGCTGTTCATCCAGCAGGGCAACGAGTTCGCCTCCACCCGCGCCCGCGCCCATTATTATGTAGAGGGCGCTGCGGACGAAGCCTGCACCGGCGTGAGCTATTACCACTTCCTGTGCAGTCTGCTGGAAAAGGCCGACTGGGCTGCACTGGGCGCAAGGCTGGACGCTGTGCGCCGCCGGGTGCTGCAAACTGCCGCCCTGACCGTCAGCCTGCACGGCACCGAAGCCGCACTGGAAAAGCTGCGCACCCTGCTGCCGGAAAGCCGCTTTGCCGCTGCCCGGCGCACCCCGGCGCAGCCCTACACCCAGCCCCTGACGCCCCCGGTGAACGAAGCCTTTATCATTGATGGCGGCGTGAACTACGATGTGCTGGCTTGGCCCATGCCCCGGGACAGCCGCCGCCGGGTGCTGGCGCGGGTGATGAGCTACGAATACCTGTGGCGCACCATCCGGGAGGTGGGCGGTGCCTACGGCACCGGAATGCTCTGTGCAGACGGCATCGAGTTTTTGTACACCTACCGGGACCCCCACCTGCGGGAAAGCTACGATACCTTTGCAGCCGCCCCTGCCGCCCTTGCCGCCCGGGACTACACCGCCCGGGATCTGGACGAGTTCATCGTGGGCACCGCCGCCAAGCTGGACACGCCCCGCAAGGCGCGTGCCGCCGCCCGGGAGCTGGATCACCGGTACTTCTGCGGCATCACGGACGAGATGCGCGCCGCCGACCGCAAGGCGCTGTGCAGCGTGGACGCCGCCCTGCTCAAAGCACAGGCCGCTGCCCTGTCTGACGTGCTGTCCGGCGGTGTGCGGGTGGCCTTTGGCAGCAAGGACGCCGTAGAAGCCGCGAAGGATCTGTTCGACCGGGTAGAGACGCTGTAAGCGCTTGCGCTGCAGTCGAGACGATTTTGAATGGCCGCCGCTAACGGGTTGCGGCACCCAGCATCCGCATCGTGCCTTGGGCGGCACTCGCGTCTTGCTGGCCGCTGCCCCAACAACTCCTCCCTGTTTCCGCCGCTGGCGGCGGTCGTCGTCGTTGCACTTTGGCCATAATCAGCGGAAAGATTATTTTAATTTTTGGGTTTCTGAAAAGTCTGCGGACTTTTCAGAAACCCTTTTTCACGGGTGGGGTCGTAACGGCAAACGGCAGCTGTAACACCTGAGAGAGTTCGGCACCGCCCTCTTTTCGCAAACATTTTTTCTGCACAAAGCGCCCGCATTCCGTCCAAACTACTAAAAAATGTCGGATTTTTTGTCAGATAAGTCATACTTATTTAAGAAAATTTGAACAAATTGCGAAATTTATGTGTTTCTGATGTGGACAAGAACGTTTTCAGCTGATAAAATGGGAGCTGTTCTTTCTCCGCCGTCCGCAACCGGCGGAGTGTTTTATTGGAAGCAGGAGGTTTCTCATGTTAGAAAAGTTCTTTCACCTGAAAGAAAACCACACCGATGTAAAGACCGAGATCATGGCCGGTATCACTACCTTCATGACCATGGCTTACATCCTTGCCGTCAACCCCAACATCCTGTCCGCAGCGGGCATGGATTCCAAGGCTGTGCTGATCGCCACCGCGCTGGCATCCTTTATTGCCACCGCACTGATGGCTGTGCTGGCCAACTACCCCTTTGCACTGGCTCCCGGCATGGGCCTAAACGCCTACTTTGCCTACACGGTCGTGCTGACCATGGGCTACAGCTGGCAGCTGGCTCTGATGGCCGTCTTTGTTGAGGGCATCATCTTCATCGCACTGTCCCTGACCAATGTGCGCGAGGGCATCTTCAACGCCATTCCCATGACCCTGAAGAGCGCCGTCAGCGTGGGCATCGGCCTGTTCGTGGCCTTTGTCGGCCTGCAGAACGCCAAGCTGATCGTCAACAGCGATTCCACTCTGGTCACCTACCAGCACTTCAAGGGCGCAACCTTCCACAGCGTGGGCGTGGGCGCCATTCTGGCTCTGCTGGGCGTGGTCATCACCGCCATCCTGCTGGTCAAAAAGGTCAAGGGCGGCATCCTGTACGGCATCCTGATCACCTGGCTGCTGGGCATCGTGTGCGAGCTGACCGGTATCTACGTCCCCGATGTGGAAGCCGGTATGTACTCCGTCATCCCCACCGCTTTTGTCAGCTTCGACTTCTCCGCACTGGGCGAGACCTTTGGTCAGGTGTTCAAGACCGACTTCTCCGGTGTCGGCCCGCTGAACTTCTTCGCCGTGATGTTCTCCTTCCTGTTCGTGGATCTGTTCGACACGCTGGGCACCCTGATCGGCGTGGCCTCCAAGGCTGATATGCTGGACGAGGACGGCCGTCTGCCCAACATCAAGGGCGCACTGATGGCAGACTCCATCGGCACCTGCGTGGGCGCTGTGCTGGGCACTTCCACCACCACCACCTTCGTGGAGAGCGCCTCCGGCGTTACCGAGGGCGGCCGCACCGGTCTGACCGCTATGACCACCGGTGTGCTGTTCCTGCTGGCTACCGTCTTCAGCCCGCTGTTCCTCACCATCCCAAGCTTTGCTACCGCTCCGGCTCTGATCATCGTGGGCTTCTACATGATGGGCTCTGCCGTCAAGATCGACTTCAATGATCCCAGCGAGGGCATCCCCGCCTTCCTGACCATTCTGGCTATGCCCACCGCTTACAGCATCTCCGAGGGTATCGCCATCGGCATCATCTCCTGGACCATCATCAACGTGATCACCGGCAAGGCCAAGGAGAAGAAGATCAGCCCGCTGATGTATGTGCTCACCGTGCTGTTCATCCTCAAGTATGTGTTCCTCTGATCCCCTGCGCGTATAAAAAGCCAAGCACCCCCTGCGGTCTGCCCGTACAGACCGCAGGGGGTGCTTTTTGTGCAGTTGAGAAAAGCCGCAGTCCTTACAAAAACAGCCGCGCCCCATCTGCTGGTTCAGACGAGGCGCGGCCTTTTGCGGTATTTGGTTTGGGGTATAGGAGGAATCATGTCCCTGAGAGGGGGCTTGCGGCTCTCCCCCTCCCGGTGATTTTATGATACCCGAAAAATCCTGCGAAATTATGCTTATTTTATGAATGAGCTGTAAACATTACTCCGGAGCCTTCATGCTTTCCACCATGCTGATGCGCCGGACGTGCCGCCGCATGACAAAGCAGACCGCCACGGTAAACACCATGGTCAGCGCCACCGCCAGCAGGTAGCTGCGGGGGGCGATGGTGCGGATGAACATCAGCTGATCCATCTCCACGGTCAGCACGATGAACTTGTGCAGCGGCACACCCAGCGCCAGACCCACACCGGAGCCGATGAGCGCCAGCAGCTCGATCTCGCGGAAGATGTAGCGGTACACCTCCTGATCGTAGAAGCCCAGCACCTTGATGGTCGCCAGCTCCTTTTTGCGCTCTCCAAGGTTGACGCTGATGAGGTTATACAGCACCACAGCCGCCAGCGCCGCCGCGCAGATGATGATCAGCACCACCACATAACCCAGACTGACGATGAGGTTATCGAACAGCTCGGTGGTGTCCTCGGTAAAGCTGATGCTGCTGACGTAGTTGCAGTCCAGCAGGTCGGTGCGCAGGGCGTTATACCCGGCAGCATCGGTGCAGGTGGTCTGGCCATAGACCGTGTTCCACGGGATATCCTCCGTGCCCAGCAGGCTTTCCAGCTGTGCGCGGGGGAGGTACAGCCGGGTGAACATATAGTTTTCGGTAATGCCGGTCAACGTCAGCTCCACCCGGGTGCCATCGGTGTTCTCCACCCAGAAGGTATCGCCGGTGTGCAGGCCCAGATTCTCGGCGGTCTTTTCGGTCAGGATGGCGCTGCCGCTGTCAAAGCTGATGACCTTATGCCCCTTGCGGGTGCGGAAGGTAACGTAGCGGGTCAGGTCGCTGTCCTTGGCGGCAGCCACGATGCTTACGCTTGCGCTCTCGCCTTCGGCATTGTAGATGGTGGTGGATTTGGTATACACCGCGCTCCAGTTTTGTACGGCGCTGTTGCTGTCCAGCTCCTCCGTCAGCCCCTGCTCCATGGTCAGGGCTTTGGGGTCGCTGAGGGTGATGGACATATCATTGTGGGTCAACTCGGTAGACTGCTTTGTGACGATGGGCAGCAGGGAATCCTGAATGCCAAAGCCGATGAGCAGCAGCGCGGTGCAGCCTGCCACACCCAGCACGGTCATAAAGAACCGCTTTTTATACCGGAACAGGTTGCGGGCGGTGGTTTTTTGAGAGAAGGACATCCGCTGCCACAGCGGGGTGATGCGCTCCATCAGGATGCGCTTGCCCGCCACCGGGGCCCGGGGCAGCAGCAGGGCTGCGGTCTTTTCGGCCAGACTGGAACGGCAGGCGAACCATGTGGCAAAGCCGATGACGGCGGCGCTGATACCCACGCTGGCAGCTGCCATGCCCGGGTAGAAGTGCAGGGTGAAGGTGGGCAGGCTGAACACCATCTGATAGGCGTTCCAGATAATGATGGGGAATACCACAAAGCCCACCACCATGCCGACGATGCTGCCCAGAATGGTAGCCAGCAGGGCGTAGAACAAATACTTGCCCGCGATGCTGAAATTGGAGTAACCCAGCGCCTTTAAGGTGCCCATCTGCAGGCGGTTCTCGTCCACCATGCGGGTCATGGTGGTGGTAGCCACCAGCGCCGCCACAAGGAAGAAGAACACCGGGAACACCCGGGCAATGGCGTCCATGCGGTCGGCGTACTGGGCAAAGGTGACACAGCTCATGGTGGAGGTGCGGTCCAGCACATACCACTCGCCCTTTTTGATCTGGCTCACCTGCTCCTCGGCGTCGTTCAGCTGGGCAAGGCCGTCCGCCAGCTTCTGCTCAGCCTCGGCCTTCTGGCTCTCGTACTCGGTGCGGGATTCTTCCAGCTGGGTCTGCCCGTCATTATACTCTGCCCAGCCCTCCTCCAGCTGCTTTTGTGCGGCATCGAACTGGGTGTAGGCGCTGGCGGTGCCGGTGGTCAGCTGCAATTGCCCCTGCAAAAGCTGCAGCTTCATCTTGCGCAGCGCAGCCTTGGCCTCGGTCACCAGCTGGTCGTTGGAGAGATTCGGCAAGGAGATGAGCCCCTGCTGATACATCTGCCGCTTGCCTGCGTCCAACTGCTGCTGATAGCCTTGCAGCTGGTTATAGATGTTGTCGTAAGCGGCCTGCGCCTTGGCCAGCGCATCCCGCAGTTCAATGTAGTCCTCGTCCTCCGGCTCGGCTTCGTCCAGCGCCTTTTCGGCGTTGCGCAGGGCGGCTTCCGCGTAGGTCAGCAGGGGGTCGGCCACCTTTTTCAGGTTGACCAGCAGTTCGATCTGCTGCAGCTGCTCCTCAAATTCCAGCACCTGCTCCTCGCTGCTCACCAGCTTGTCGGCACCGCTCTGCATGGTGTCCGGCAGCGCGGCCTTCTGGGCGGCAAGTTCCTTTTCCCCGGCTTCCAGCTGCGCCTTGGCGGCGTCCAGCTGCTGCTGCGCGTCTGCCAGCTTTGCCTCGGCCTCGGCGAACTGGCGCTCTGCCTCGGCCTTCTGGCTGTCGTACTCCGCGCGTGCCTCGGTCAGCTTGTCGTTGGCGGTGTCCATCAATTCTTCCCGCCGGGCGGTGCACTGCGCGCTCTGGATGGCCTTGAGGTTCTCGGCTACGGCATCCACTGCGGCCTGATATTCATCGGAATAATTATCATACAGTCCGGCGTTTTCCGCTTTGATATAGCACACCGTATAATAATCCGCGGTCAAAGTGCCCTCCGGCACAAACAGGATGCAGTCCAGCTGGCCATCGCCCACGGTGCTGCTCTCGGAATCGGTGGAAAAATGCAGCGGGTCCTGCACCGTGCCCACCACCGTGAACACCTGCCCGCTGACCCCCTCGGTCTCCTCCGGCAGGGTCAGCTGTGTGCCCAGCTCCACCGGGCTGCCGTGACCCATCACGTGCACCACGCACTCCCCGGCAGCCTCCGGCATCCGGCCGGACAGCAGCACCGGGCGGTTCATGTTCTCCGGCGTATCGGCCTGCGGGTCTGCAGGCAGCTGATACAGCCGCGCCACGGTGGTCTGCTCGTCCCCTGTCCAGTGGCCCTCCACGTCCTGATACTTCACCGCCTGCACGGCGTCCACGCCGTCCACAGCCGCAATGGCGTCGATATCGCTCTGGCTGAGGCCAAGGGTGGACAACACCCGCAGGTCGAACACATTCTGCTGCACATAGTACTTCTGGGCAGCGGTGCGCATATCGGGGGCAATGCACATCAGTCCGGTAAGCATCATCACCCCCAGCGCCACGATGCCAAACAGGGACACCACCCGGCTGATGCTGCTTTTCATCTCGCGCAGGATATTTTTGCGGTAACTTTTCTGCACAGTTCTCACCACTCGATCTGTTCCACCGGCACCGGGTGCTCGTTGACCTGATTGGACACGATGCGGCCGCTGCGCACCTGAATGATGCGGTCAGCCATACCGGTCAGTGCCGTGTTGTGGGTAATAACAATGACGGTGCGTCCGGTCTTGCGGCAGGTATCCTGCAAAAGACCCAGCACCTGCTTGCCGGTGCGGTAGTCCAGCGCACCGGTGGGCTCGTCACAGAGCAGCAGTTTGGGGTTTTTAGCCAGTGCGCGGGCAATGGACACCCGCTGCTGCTCACCGCCGGAAAGCTGCGCCGGGAAGTTGTTCAGCCGCTCGCCCAGACCCACACTGCGCAGGGTCTCGGCGGGGTCCAGCGGGTCACGGCAGATCTCGCTGGCAAGCTCCACGTTTTCCAGCGCGGTCAGGTTCTGCACCAAGTTGTAGAACTGGAACACAAAGCCCACATCATACCGGCGGTAGGTGGTCAGTTCCCGGGCAGAAAAGCGGCTCACGTTGCGGCCGTCCAGCCAGACGTTGCCCTCGTCGCAGTTGTCCATGCCGCCAAGAATGTTCAGCAGAGTGGTCTTGCCCGCGCCGGAGGGCCCCACGATGATGCAGAACTCGCCCTTGTCCACATAGAAATTCAAATGGTCGGCAGCAGCGATCTTCACACTGCCGGTCTGGTAATATTTACAGACATCCTCAAACTCCACAAAATGCTCCATGGCGTTTTTCCTTTCTGTCAGAATACAAAGTATTTCAACCTAAATATAGCATAAACCCATCGGGTTTTGCAAAGCCCCCGGCACGAATTTTCAAAAACTTAACAGACAACGCCCAAAAAACGCAAAAAGCCCCCGCACACAGGGTGCAGGGGCTTTGGAGCAGCTTTTTACTTGCGGTTTGCCAGCAGGTTCTCGATCTTCTTCAGGGGGTCGATGATGCTGGAAACGGACATATCATGGTTCAGTGCCACCACAAAGTAGGCAGCGTACTTGGAAACATCCACGTCCACATACCAGTCGCGGGTCAGCAGCTCGGGCATACGGTAGGTCAGGTTGGTGCCCACAACGTAGGTCAGGGTGCCGTCTGCCACAGCCTTGTCGAACTTCTCCAGACCGCTGGTGAACAGGGGGAAGGTGGCGTTGGCGATGATGTTG
The DNA here is from genome assembly GCA_934540955.1 of uncultured Faecalibacterium sp. Classification (GTDB taxonomy): domain Bacteria; phylum Bacillota; class Clostridia; order Oscillospirales; family Ruminococcaceae; genus Faecalibacterium. Next base: position 13,463 of record CAKTCY010000031.1, on the reverse strand, counting down.
GCAGCGCCGCGCTCCTTCAGGTTGCTGGCGACCTCCAGCATACTCTCGCCGGAAGCAATGATATCGTCTGCGATAAAGACGGTCTTGCCCTCCACGCTCTCGCCCAGATACTCATGGGCAACGATGGGGTTGCGGCCGTTCACCACGCGGGTGTAGTCGCGGCGCTTGTAGAACATACCCAGATTGCAGCCCAGCACGCTGGAGAAGTACATATTGCGGTTCATAGCGCCCTCGTCCGGGCTGACCACGGTGAACTTCTCCTTGTCGAAGGACAGGCTGGGGTCCTTCTTCAGCAGGCTCTTCAGCACCTGATAGGTGGGCATGGCGTTATCAAAGCTCATCAGGGGCACTGCGTTCTGCACGCGGGGGTCGTGTGCGTCAAAGGTGATGATGTTGCGCACGCCCATGGTCTGCAGCTCCTGCAGCGCCACAGCGCAGTCCAGGCTCTCGCGCACCACGCGGCGGTGCTGACGGCCGCCGTACAGGCTGGGCATGATCACGGACACGCGGTGTGCCTTACCGGCCACAGCCTGGATCAGGCGCTTCAGGTTTGCAAAGTGGTCGTCCGGGGACATATGGTTCTCGTAGTTGAACAGCTTGTAGGTGACGCTGTAGTTGCCCGGGTCCACCACGATAAAGATATCGTCGCCGCGGACAGACTCCCTGACCAGACCCTTGGCGTCGCCGCTCTGGAAGCGGGGGCAGTCGCAGGAAATAATGAAGGTGTCTTTTTCAATTCCGGCAGCCTTTGCCCAACGGACAAGGTGCTTGTCGATCAGGCCGGTCAGCTCCTCGGCACCGGGGCAGGCGATCAGCCGCATATCCGCCACACTGGGCTGCTCAAAGAAGGACTTAGGGGAAATTTCAATAGACATAGTCACATAACTCCTTATTGCTGTTTACCATCCGTACCATGCACACAAGTGCGCATATCTAGTTTTATTTTATCACATTTTGTCGATTGTTCCATATCAATTTGTTTCATGTGTGGATTTTCTGCGCCTTGCACAGCTGTTTTTCTTTTTCCTTCAAGAGAATGTGAGTTTCTTACAAAAACGCGACCAAATCTTTACCGTTTCGCAAAGTTCCTCTGATTTTCGAGGAAAAGTAGTACTTTTTTACCGGCATCCTTTTCTTTCCCCGTGACGCAAAAAGACCGCTGCACGGTCAGGTGCAGCGGTCTCTCTTCACTTACCTTTTATCAGGGTAAAACGCTTTTTTACAGGGCAGCCACGGCAGCCTTCAGGGCGTCCACGCGGTCGGTGTTCTCCCACTTCACGCCCAGATCCTCGCGGCCCATGTGGCCGTAGGCGGCCAGCTGGCGGTAGATGGGCTTGCGCAGGTCCAGCTCGCGGATGATGGCGGCGGGGGTCAGGTCAAACACCTTCTCCACAGCCTGCTCGATCTTCTCGTCTGCCACCGTGCCGGTGCCGAAGGTATCCACCATGATGGACACGGGCTTTGCCACGCCGATGGCGTAGGCCACCTGCACCTCGCACTGCTTTGCCAGACCCGCAGCCACGATGTTCTTGGCCACCCAGCGGGTAGCGTAGGCTGCGCTGCGGTCCACCTTGCTGGGGTCCTTGCCGGAGAAGGCGCCGCCGCCGTGGCGTGCATAGCCGCCGTAGGTGTCCACAATGATCTTACGGCCGGTCAGGCCGGTATCGCCCTGCGGGCCGCCCACAACAAAGCGGCCGGTGGGGTTGATGTAGTACTTGGTGTTCTCGTCCAGCAGCTCGGCGGGGATGGTGGCCTTGATGACCTTTTCCATCACGTCTGCCCGCAGCTGCTCCATGCTCACGCTCTCGCTGTGCTGGCTGGAGATGACCACGGCGTCCACGCGCACGGGCTTGTTGTTCTCGTCGTACTCCACGGTCACCTGACTCTTGCCGTCCGGGCGCAGGTAGTCCATCTCGCCGCTCTTGCGCACGGCGGTCAGGCGCTTTGCCAGCTTGTGGGCAAGGCTGATGGGCATGGGCATCAGCTCGGGGGTCTCGTCGCAGGCATAACCGAACATCATGCCCTGATCGCCTGCACCGCCCACCTGATCGTTGGTGCCCAGTGCAATGTCGGGGCTCTGGCCGTCAATGTTGGAGATGACGGCGCAGGTGTCGGCGTCAAAGCCGTACTTTGCGCGGGTGTAGCCGATATCGGCCACCACCTCGCGGACGACCTTCTGGAAGTCCACATAGCAGCTGGTGGTGATCTCACCCATGATGTGCACAAGGCCGGTGGATGCGCAGGTCTCGCAGGCCACACGGGCATCGGGGTCGTGGGTCAGGATCTCGTCCAGAATTGCATCAGAGATCTGGTCGCAGATCTTGTCGGGATGTCCCTCGGTGACGGACTCCGAAGTAAACAGGTGTCTAGCCATTTTTTGCCTCCTAAAATGTTGCAGTTGCGTGTATTTACCATTCCATCAAGTTTGTTCTGAAAAATAAAAGCGCCCAGAGCCGAAAGCTCTGAGCGTTGCACTCTTATCTTCCGGTTTCCCGCAGGATTTGGCACCTTACGCTCTCGCGCAGGTTGTCGGGCTTCACAGGGCCTGTCCCCTCAGCCGCTCTTGATAAGTCGGTATTCAATTGGTACGTCCCATATTCTATCATTGCAGCGTCAGATTGTCAAGATAAGTCGCACTTATTTTAGACATTCCATTTAAATTGATGGAGCATTCTCCTGCTCCGGTGCGGCATGGCCGTCCCGGGCGGCGTGGAAGGCGCGCTTTTCCGCGTACATCCGCTGATCCAGCTCCACCAGAAACTTTTCCACACTGCCGCCCTCGTACTTTGCCACACCGGTGGAGAAGGACAGCTGAAAGCTGCCCGCCGGGGCGGTGGCGTTATAGTGCTGCACCCGCTGCTCGATGGCGGCGCAGGTCTTATCCAGTATCTCCTCCGAGCCGTGCCGGATCAGCACCATGAACTCATCGCCGCTCATGCGGATGGCTACCGAGTTTGCCGCCAGCGCCCCGGACAGAATGTGTCCGATCTCCTGAATGGCCCGGTCGCCCTCGGCGTGACCGTAGGTGTCGTTGATCTCCTTGAAGCAGTTCACGTCCATCATAATGCCGTAAACGTCCTTCTCCTGCGTGGCGTGGATACGCTCCAGACAATAGTTCATGTACTTGCGGCCAAACAGACCGGACAGCTCGTCGGTATAGCCCCGCAGGCTGCGGGTCTGGCTGTCCACGAACACAAAGGCGATGCCCACCGACAGCCAGCCGAAGGCCATGCCGTAGAACGCCCCCTGCAGCACCGTGCCCACCAGACAGGTGATGACGAAGTAGTACACCGGGAAAAACTCCACCGTAATGCCATCGCGCCTGGCCTTATGCACCTGCCACACGCTCTCGGCATAATAGCTTAACAGCAAAAGATACAGCAAAATGTTCAGCGGGCCGCGGCGGTAAATGTTATCCGCGGAGATGGTAAAGATCCATCCCATGCCGAAAAGGTTTGCCAGCAGCAACAGCAGAACGGCCAGCAGCGGTGCGCTCAGCAGCAGATGCCTTCTGCGCAGGCGTCCGGTGCTGCGGTAGACCCGGAAGTCCACATACAAGCACCACGCAAAGCCCACGCACACGGTAGCGCCGGTGCAGACGGTGTTGGTCAGGTACAGCCAGAACCGGCTTGCCGCACCGGGCACGCCGTCCAGCAGAAAGCTGAGCGTCTCTGTTACCTGTGCCAGCAGCGTCACCACCAGCATCCGGCAGAACACCTCTGTTCCAACGCTGTTTTTGCCCTCGCTGCGCACCCGTAGTAAAAGCAGAAAGCTTACCAGCACCGCCCCTGTGCCATTGGCCACAAGGATCTCGGGTATATTCATTGCATTTCCTCCTCTGCCCGCCTTACCCCATAAAGCGGGCAGCCCCTGTTTTATACAATACCTAATTGTATTATACACCCTGCCGCGCCCTGCTTGCAAGGCTTAGACGCAAAAAAGGCCGCTGCACAGCAATTTGTGCAGCAGCCCTTGCATTTCAGCCAAGCCTACGGCTTGGTTGAAATGCCCTTTTACGCAGAAAAATCAATAGCCCTTTGCCTGCTCGCCGTTCAGGATCTTGACAGCGCGGGAGGTGCCCAGACGGTCAGCGCCCAGTGCAAGGAAGGTCTCCATATCCTCCACGGTGGAAATGCCGCCGGCAGCCTTGACCTTGCAGCGGCCATGCACGCCCTTGACCATCAGCTCCACATCGTGGAAGTTGGCACCTGCGGTGGAGAAGCCGGTGCTGGTCTTGATGTAGTCGGCACCGGCCTCGCAGACGATGTCGCACATCTTTTCCTTCTCTTCCTCGGTCAGCAGGCAGGTCTCGATGATGACCTTCAAAATCTTATCGCCCACAGCCTGCTTCACGGCACGGATGTCCTCGCGGACAGCATCGTACTCCTTGTTCTTCAGGCGGCCGATGTTGATGACCATATCCACCTCGGCTGCACCGTTCTCGATGGCAGTCTTGGCCTCAAAGGCCTTGCTGGCGGTATCCATAGCGCCCAGAGGGAAGCCCACCACGCAGCACACAGGGATGCGGCCTGCCATATACTCCACAGCCTGCTTGACGTAGCAGGTGTTGATGCAGACGGATGCGGTGTGGTTTGCAATGGCTTCGTCACACAGCTGCTGGATCTGGGGCCAGGTAGCCTCCGGCTTCAGCAGGGTATGATCGACATGGGACAGGATCTCTTCGCGGTTCATGCTCGTTCCTCCGTTGTTTTACTTGCCGGCACGGCGCACCTTTGCCATGCCCACAGCGCTCAGTGCGATCGCAGTTGCAGAGACCGTTGCACCAATGATGCCCAGCACCAGACCAGAGACCAGGAATGCGAACCCTTTCAGACCACGTTTCATAATACCGTACCTCCTAAATTATATTGGATATTTTCTCCGCCTGCGGCGGAGAAAATATCTCACTTACGATTTTTAAAGATGATCAGCTTGCTGAACACATAGTTCAGCACCACGACCACCACGTTGGAGAATACCTTGACGCACAGACCCCAGATCTCCTGCGCGGTGATGCGGGTAGTTACAAAAACAGCTGTCGGGCCGTCTGCACCGCCAATGATGGCAATGCCCGCTGCCGATGCTGCTGCCGAAGCCGCCGCGCCGGTGTAGCTGCCCGACACCGTCAAAAAGCTGCCGAACAGGCTCTCCATCAGCGCCGCGCCCTGCGCCGCCAGCAGGTTGCCGCCCACAATCATGATCACGGCATCCAGCACCATGGTGCCCAGACGGCAGGTGACAAAGGTGCCGAACTCCTTGGCCATGGCTTTGCCGGTAGTCTTGCTGCGGAACACGAACGCGCGGTTGGTGCAGTAGGCAAACAGGATGCACAAGGCGTTATCCAGCACATTGCCCCAGCTGTTGGCAGCGGTGTAGCCGAACAGCTGACTGAACAGCGCATACAGCACAATATTCAGCAGGGTGGTCAGCACGCCGAAAATCAGGTAACTGAGCACTTCCCAGTGCTTTTTAAAAAATTTTATCATGGCTTTGTTAACAAAAACAGCCCCGCCGCCGTTTTCCCGGCAACGGGGCTGCAGATCGCATTGTGTCAGAAGCTATGCTTTTGCACGAAGGGCTGATTACTCAGCGTCGTCGTTCAGCAGAGCCTTCATGGACAGGCTGATGCGCTTCTTGTCGAAGTCAACATCCAGCAGCTTCACATCGACCATATCGCCGACCTTCAGTGCGTCGGAGACCTTCTCAACGCGGTCATTGCTGATCTCGCTGATGTGGACCAGACCGTCAACACCCGGCAGGATGCGGACGAATGCACCGAACTTGGTCAGAGAAACGACCGGAGCGTGGAAGGTGCTGCCGATGGGGTAGTTGTTCTTCAGCTGCTCCCAGGGGTTGTCCTCGGACTTCTTGTAGCCCAGAGAGACCTTGTGGTTCTCGGTGTCGATGTCCTTGACATACACCTCGATGGTGTCACCAACGGAGACGACCTCGGAGGGGTGCTTGATGCGGTTCCAGCTCAGCTCGCTGATGTGGCACAGGCCGTCAACACCACCGATGTCAACGAATGCACCATAAGAGGTCAGGCTCTTGACAACGCCGGTGTAGCTCTTGCCCACCTCAACGTTTGCCCAGAACTCCTCGCGCTTTGCCTTGTTCTGCTCAGCGGTCACCTTGTTGATGCTGCCCACGATCTTGCGGCCAGAGCACTCGGTGACGACCAGCTGAACGTGCTGGCCGACCAGAGCAGTGTAGTCCTCGTCGCGGCGCATAGTGGCCTGAGAACGGGGGACGAACACCTTGACGCCCTTGACGTTGACGACAACGCCGCCCTTGTTGAACTCGGTGACATCGCCCTCGACGACTTCACCGGATTCTGCTGCCTTGGCGATCTCTTCCATGCCCTTGCGAGATGCGAGCTTCTTGCGGGAGAGCTGGATGACGCCATCCTGATCCATAACCTTCTCGACGATGAGGTCCAGCTCATCGCCAACCTTCACCAGGTCTTCGACCTTGGCGGAGGAATCATCGGTCAGCTCGCTCAGCTTGACAAAGCCGGTCTGCTTCGCACCGATATCCACCTGGATCTCGTTGGCAGAGATGCTGGTCACGATTCCTTTCACAATACTGCCTGCATGAACACGCTTTTCCTCGGATGCGTTCAGCATCTCCTCAAAGCTCATGCTGTCATTGATTTCTGCGCTCATACTGTTAAGTACCTCCTCAATAATAGACGATGGCGTTGAAGCCCCGGCTGTCACGCCCGCCACTTTAACATCTGCAAACCATTCCGGCCGAAGTTCGCTCGCTGTCTCGACCGTTACGGCACGCGTGTGTTTTGCGGCGACCTGTACCAGCTTTTGGGTATTGGAAGAATGATGACCGCCAATGACAACAATGATGTCGCATTGTTGGCTGAGGTCTTCCGCTTCCTGTTGCCTCGCCCACGTCGCATTACATATTGTATCAAAAATTCGGGCGTTTGTATAGGCTTTTTTGAGAAACTCCGAACTTTCTTTCCATTTTGTTACCTGAAATGTGGTCTGTGCAACTGCAAAAAGGGGTTTTTGGGGGTCAGAAGGGCCGTTCCACGCCTCTAACTCGGCTAAATCGGCAAAAATGAACACCTCGCCCCGGGTGTGTCCCACGATGCCCTGCACCTCCGGGTGGGTCTTATCCCCCGCCACCAGCAGCACCGCGCCCTCCTTTTCGGCCTGCGCGGCAATACGCTGGATCTTCTGCACAAAGGGGCAGGTGGCGTCATGGTACGGGATGCCGCGCGCGGCCAGCTCATCGTAAACGCTGCGGGGCACCCCATGGCTGCGGATGACCACCTCGCACCCGGCGGGCACCTGCTGCACGGTGTCTACCACCTGTGCGCCCTTGCGCTGCATATCCTCCACCGCCTGCGGGTTGTGGATCAGCGGGCCCAGCGTTGCCACCTTATGCCCCTCGGCCAGCAGGCCGTAGGTCAGCTCCACGGCGCGGTTCACGCCGAAGCAGAACCCCGCCGTTTTCGCCAAACGGATCTCCATCTCTTACGCCCCCATCCTTTCCCATGCTTCCAGCAGCGCCTGCTTGTTGGCACGGAGCTTTTTGGTGTCCCGGCGGCCCTCCATGGCAAGCTGTGCTGCGGGCATCGGCTCGCCGTAGATCACCCGCACCCTACAGAACAGGTGCATCCTTCCGTCCGGGGTGTCGTACAGGATGCGGCAGGGCACAACGTCCACCCCGGCCTCGGCGGCAATGACGAACAGGCCGCTCTTGGGGGGCAGGAGCTTGCCCTCCTTTTCGCGGGTGCCCTCCGGGAAGATGAGCAGGGTCTTGCCCTGCTTGCAGGCCTCCACCGTCTGGGAGATGACCTCCATCTCATCCTTCGTGCCGCGGACGCACACACCGCCGCAGCAGCGGAAGAACCAGGTCAGAAGGGCGTTGATCTCGAACAGCTCCTTTTTGGCGAACACCACCATCCGCCTGCCCCACCGGGTGACGACGATGAACACCGGGTCGATGGCAGACACATGGGTGGGTGCAAGGATATAGCCCTTCGTCTGCACCTTTTTCAGGTTTTCGCGCCCTTCCACCCGGATGTGGAAGCCGATGTGCCACACAAGCCACGCAAGGGGCACCAGAATATAATATAGTACCATTTTCTATTCCTGTCCTGTTTGTTTTATCCGCCGATCTTTTTAGCAATGATCTGCTTCATGGCGTCAAGGCTCTGCTCAAAATCCAGTTCCGAGGTATCCAGCAGCACGGCATCCTCCGCCTGCTTCAGCGGAGCGGCAGCGCGGTGGGTGTCCTGATAGTCCCGCTGCTTCACATCCGCCAGCACCTCCTCGTAGGGGGTGTCGATGCCCTTGGCCTGATACTCCTTCCAGCGGCGGGTGGCGCGTGCCTCCGGGCTGGCGGTCAGGAAGATCTTCACCGTAGCGTCCGGCAGCACCACCGTGCCGATGTCCCGGCCGTCCATCAGCACATCCTGCTTTTTTGCCATGCTGCGCTGCAGCTCAAGCAGAAATGCCCGCACGGCGGGGTTTGCACCCACGGCAGAAGCAGCCATACCGGCCTGTTCGGTGCGGATGGCGGTGCTCACATCCTCGTCCTTCAAGTAGATGTGCTGCTCGCCCGCAATAGACGCCAGCCGCAGCTCGATCTCGGGCAGCAGGGCATCCACCGCCGCGTTGTCCTTGGGGTCCTTGCCCGCGCGCAGGGCGTACAGGCCGATGGCGCGGTACATTGCACCGGTGTCCACATAGATATAGCCCAGCTCTGCCGCCAGACGGCGTGCCAGAGTGGATTTGCCTGCGCCCGCAGGCCCATCGATCGCAACAGATACCATGATATGTTCTCCTTATTTATATATAGTACACAGGGAATTGACTGCACTGTTTTTTACAGGTTATTCGCAAAGCTTTGTGCGGTGCAGAAGGCGATCTGCAGATTATAGCCGCCGGTGTAGGCGTCCACATCCAGCACCTCGCCCGCAAAGTACAGCCCCAGCGCCTTTTTGCTCTGCATGGTCTTGGGGTCTACCTCCCGCACCGATACGCCGCCGCTGGTGATGACTGCGTGGGCAAGGTCGCCCCGGGCGTCAATGGACACCTGCCAGTGCTTGATCAGCTGCACCAGCTCCCGCTTCTGCTCCCGGGTGATCTGGTTTGCCTTGGTGGCGGGGTCGATGCCCCAGCGCGCCACCATCACCGGCTGCATACTGGCCGGCAGCAGCTTGACCAGCGCGCCCTGTGCCGCGTGGTTTGCCAGCAGAGCAAAGTCCCGGGTGATGCGGTCGTACAGCTGCTCCTCGCTCAGGGCGGGCTTCAGGTCGATCTCCGCGATGTACCTGTGCTTTTTCATGTCCCCCAGATGGCTGGACGCGCTCAAAGTCAGCGGCCCGCTGATGCCAAAGTGGGTAAACAGCATCTCGCCCTGCTCGTCAAAGATGGCCTTGCCGTCCTCCAGCAGGGTCAGGGTGACGTTTTTCAGCGCCAGACCCATCATCTTTTTGCAGTCCGGGTCCCGGCTGACAAGGCTGACCAGACTGGGCACCGGCTCCACAAGGGTGTGCCCCGCCTGCTGCGCCAGCTTGTAGCCATCGCCGGTAGAGCCGGTGGTGGGGTAGCTCACGCCGCCGGTGGCCACCAGCACGGCATCTGCCCGGTACTCCCGGCCGGAGGTTCCCCGCACGCCCACGCAGCGCAGCGCCGGGCCTGCCTTTTTCTTTTTGGGGTGGCGCGGGTTTTCCGGTGCCGCCGGGGCGGGCTCTGCCTCGGGCACGATGTCCTCCAGCAGCAGCTTTTTTGCGCCGTCGTAGACGATGTCCGCGTCCTGCGCATAGCGCAGCAGCGCCTGCCGGATCTCCTCGGCCTTATCCGATACCGGGAACACCCGGCGGCCGCGCTCCACCTTCAGCTCCACGCCAAGGCCCTCAAACAGCTCCATGGTCTTTGCCGGGGGGAACGCGCCCAGCGAGGAGTACAAAAAGCGCGGGTTCGTGCGCACATGGCGCAAAAACTCCTCTGCCGGGCAGTCGTTGGTCACGTTGCAGCGCCCCTTGCCGGTGACAAGGATCTTCTGCCCGGGCTTCTCGGTATGCTCCAGCACCGTTACCTGATGTCCCTGCCGCACGGCGGCACCCGCCGCCATCAGTCCGGCTGCCCCGGCTCCCACGATCAAAACCCTTGCCATCTGTCATCCTCCCAAAATCGCCTGTTGATTCTATTGTATCATACCAGAAACCCCGCGCAAAAGCAATGCAGCGCCGCAGGAAATGAATGGATTTTCAGCTCCGCGCCCTCTTGACAAAGCCGCCGGGCTGCGGTATCCTTTTTACAGACTGTCAGTTTGTAAAAAAGGAGCATCTGCCATGCCGCGCAACAAATACCCGGAGCAGACCGTGGAAAAAATTCTGGACGCCGCTGCCCTGCTCTTCACCCAGAAGGGCTACCAGAATACCACCCTGCAGGACATCATTGATGCCACAAAGCTTTCCAAAGGGGCGGTGTACCATCACTTCCGCTCCAAGGAGGAGATCGCGCAGCGCGTCGGCGACCGTTTGGGCGACCAGATGTGGGAGCCGCTGCGCCGCATCCGGGACGACCCCGCCCTGACCGGGCTGCAAAAGCTGCAGGTGGTGTTTGCAGCCTCCTTTGCCGGGCAGCGGCAGCAGCAAATCGCGCAGACCCTGCCGCACCTGTGCAGCAACCCGCAGTTCCTTGCTATGGAGCTGACCAACATTGAAGCGCATCTGGCCCCGGAGTGTATTGCGCCCATGATCCGGCAGGGCATGGCGGACGGCTCCATCCACACCGCCGATGCCAATGCGCTGGCAGAAGCGCTGTTCGTGCTGGCAGACATCTGGCTTTCCCCCCAGACGCGCCCCACCACGCCAGCCCAGCAGCGGGCGCGGAACGCCGTATTTCAGCAGATGACCCATGCGCTTGGGCTGGATCTTTTGACGGATGCACAGGCCGAACAGCTGGTGCAGCTGTGCACACCGGTCAAGGACTGAATTTTCCGGGCGGAACGCTCCGCCCTTTTTTGTACGCATTTACAGACTAACGGTCTGTATTTAAAAACAGGAGGTTAACATGAACACCTTTTTCCTCATCGTCCTCGGGCAGATCATCTCCCTGTTCGGCAATGCCGCCCTGCGGTTTGCGCTGCCGCTGTATCTGCTGCGGCAGACCGGCTCTGCTGCGCTGTACGGCGGCATCACCGCGCTGGCCATGCTGCCTGCTCTGGCCGGAATGCTGACCGGCGGCGCGCTGGCAGACCGCTGCCGTAAAGCCCGCCTGATGGCGCTGCTGGATCTGGTGACCGCCGGTATTTCGGCGGCAGCCGCTGCCGGACTGCCGCATCTGCCCCTGCTTCCGCTGATCCTGACCGTGCTGGGCAGTCTGTACGCCATTCAGGGGCTTTACCAGCCCGTGGTACGCGCCTGTCTGCCCCTGCTGCTGAACGGCACCCAGCTGCTGCGCGGCAACGCAGTCATCCAGCTGGTAGATACCGTGGACGAGCTTCTCGGCCCCCTGCTGGGCGCTGTTCTGCTGGAGCACCTCGGCATCCGGGGTCTGCTGGCGCTCTGCGGCGGCTGCTTTGCACTTTCCGCCGGGATGGAGCTCTGCCTGCGCATCCCGCAGGATGTCCCATCGGACACAAGGCTCTCGGTCCGTTCTCTGTGGGCCGACCTGCGGGAAAGTGCGCGGTTTCTCGCCGGGCAGGCTGCGGTGCTGCAGTTAGCCGCCGCCATGGCGGCTGTAAATCTGCTGGAAGTCCCTGCCCTTACCGTGGGTGTTCCAGTGCTGGTGGTGCAGACCCTGCAAAAAAGCGATGCCTCCCTCGGCCTTGTGCAGGCGGTGCTGAGCGCGGGCGGCATTTTAGGCGGTGTGCTGGCCGGAACCGTCTTTGTCCGGCATCCCATCCGCAGCGGCACACATCTTTTGCTGGCGCTCAGCGGCGTGTGCGCCGCGCTGGGTCTTGCCCTCCGGGTTCCCACGCTTCAGTTCGGCAGCATTCTGCTGCTGGGAGCCACGTTTATGGCCGTGGCGGCGCTGTTCAATGTGTGGTTCTTTGCGCAGCTGCAGGTGTTAGTGCCGCAGGCACAGCTGGGCAAGACGACCGCCTGTCTCTCCGTGCTGGCCTGCCTGACCCAGCCCATCGGGCAGGCAGCCTATGGCAGTGCCTTCCAGCACTGGGCTGCGCACCCGGCAGATGTCCTGCTGGCAGCCGGGGTGCTTTCGGCGCTGGTCCTCTGGCTGCTGCAAACGCGCCGTACCGCCTGACACAGCAAAAAAGGAGCCGCTGTTGCAGCCCCTTTTAGGGTTTGCTTACTCCGGCAGCTTTGCCGGGTCGAGGTAGCTTTCGCCCTGCTTTACCTCCACATGGATGTGGCTCTCCTCGGCGCACTCGCAGCCGACAGTGCCCACCGTGCCCAGCTTCTGCCCGGCGGCTACGGTATCCCCGGCCTTTACGGCAGGGTCCGCCACGCCGCACAGCCGCCAAAGGCGGCCGGCAGCATCCTCCAGCACCACCACGGTGCCCCAGTTGCCCTCTGCCCCGGCAGACACTACCTTGCCCGCCACGGGTGCCGCCACCGCAGCACCCTGCGTGCAGGCGTAGTCCACGCCGTTGTGGGTGCGCCAGTCGCCCAGCGTTTTGTTGTAGACCAGTTCGTCACCGCTGAAGGCGTTGAGCACGCGCCCCGGCATAGAGGGCGCGGCGGCAGGCTGTGCCGAGCTGCTGGCAGGCGAGGATGCGCCTTGCAGTGCCGAGGGTTCGCGCAGCGAACCAGAGCCAGACTGTGCACCAGAGGACGCCCCAGAGGGCGTCTGCAACGGCACATCTGCCTTGCTGTTTGCAACGTCGGTCACGGGCTGCTGCCATGTGGTATCCTCCTGTGCGTCCCAGTCCGGTTCTGTTTCCGGGGTGGTCTGTTGGGTGGTGCCGGGGGCGTTCAGCCCGTCCAGACTTTTTTGCAGTTCTGCCCGCAGGGCGCGCACCGCCCACACCCCCGCCGCAGCCGCAGCCAGCAGGCTTGCGGTCAGCAGCAGGGCAAAGCCCTTGCCGTGCAGAAATTTTTTGATCTGCTCCATGCTTGTTACTCCCATCTGTCCGTTTTGTGTACGGGAACTTTTCTGGGCTTAGTGTGGGACAGCGGCAGACGGTTTATGCAAGGGGACAAAAAGACAGCGAAAAATAAATCAGCCAAGCCCGGAGGCTTGGCTGATTTATAGATCATAAAGTTCTTTCCGCTGAACATGGTCAAAGCAAAGCGATGACCGTTCAAAATCGTCCAGCGCTTAGTCGCGGCGGCGGCTATTCAGACCCAGCAGACGCACCACATACAGGAAGATGTTGATAAAGTCCAGATACAACGTCAGTGCGCCGTAGATGGAAGCCTTTTCGGCCAGCTCGCTGTCCCCTGCATAGTAGGAGTACATCTGGCTCAGCTTCTGGGTGTCGTAGGCGGTCAGCAGCATGAACACCACCAGACCGATGCCGGA
>CAKTCY010000030.1 GCA_934540955.1 uncultured Faecalibacterium sp. | reverse complement strand
CGCTACCTCAAGCTGGTGCGCCGCGCCGGTCTTGCCAGCTACACCGAGCTGATGCAGACCGCCGGGCTGAAGGTGCCCTTTGAGGAGGGCAGCGTCAAGGGCATTGCCCAGCAGATGACCCGCTGGCTGGAGGAGCATCAGGTGGGCTAAAGTCGTTTCGTGACAGCGGCAGGGCGTTTCGTGACAGTTTTCTTGCTTTTCCGCCGGGCTGCGGTATACTGAAGCCAGAGATCCCCCTTCGAAAATGGAAAGGAGTACTGACTTATGAGATCAACCCGTTTGTTCCGGCGCATCGTCGCCGGCCTGTGCGCTGCCGCTATGCTGTGCGGCGGCATGATCGCCTCGGCTGCTGCACCCGCACTGCCCGCTGCCCCCGCTGCGGTGGAGGCTACCAACGCCGCCCCCAGCGATGCCGAGCTCAAGACCGCTTTTTCCAAGTTCACCGTCACCTACGACAAGGAGACCGGCGGCTGGGATCTTTCCTCTCCGCAGGAGCAGGCCAGCATGGATAAAAAGTCCTGCGGACTGTACCCCTATATGTTCGTGCAGGATGACGGCATTGCCTTCAACATGATCCTGACCTACGCAGGCAGCAAGAAGCTGGACATCAAAACGGTCAACGTGACCGCCGATGACAATATGTACACCTTTACCTGTGACGAGGAGTACGGCGGCGGCTACGATCAGGATCTGGGCTGCTGGTTCGATCTGGAGCTGTTCCAGCTGAGTGACGAGGAGATCAGCTGGCTGAGCGAGTGGCTGAACGCCAAGAGCGTCACCGCTGTGTTCATCGGCCGGGACGGCACCACCCAGAGCTACGCCCTGACCAAGGAGAACCGCACCGCCATTCAGGAGATGGTCACCGCCTACAACCTGATGCTCTCCTCCACCGTAGAGCAGTGCGAGCCCATCCTGACCAGTCTGGCAAAGTAAACGTAATTTACAAAAGTCCCCGGAGCGTCTGCGGATGCTCCGGGGTTTTTTGCACTATTTTTTTATTTTTTGCAAAAAAAGCTTGCAAAGCCGGTCAAGCTGTGCTATACTTATCGAGCTGTGATGTGCTGCTATAGCTCAGTTGGTAGAGCGCATCCTTGGTAAGGATGAGGTCTCCAGTTCGAATCTGGATAGCAGCTCCAGCTTAAACGCCCTGAAGTCTAGGACTTCGGGGCGTTTTTCGTTTATCCTTTCAGCCATACTACAAAAATACCGCCGCACAGCTGTGCGGCGGTATTTTTCATTCTTCCCCGTCGGGGATATTCTCTGCGTCCAGCAGATACTCAGTCTCGGTCTGCTGCTCCATCTGCTGCTCTGTCCAGTCCAGCTGCACAGCGCCGCTCAGGTCCAGCGAGTAATCCTCGGTGTACAGCAGGCTGCCGGTGTTCAGGCTGCTTTCCGCCGGGCTGCGGGCGTCCCATGTAAAGTGCAGCTTTTCCGGCGGCACGGTGCACTGCTTTGCCAGTGCGGTCAGGGTGTAGCAGTCCCGGGCAAAGGCGGCGGCACTGTCGTAAGGGCCGAACAGCTCCACGGTCAGGGTCAGGCAGGTATCCCCGGCGGGCAGGGCAGCAGCCTGCTGCAAAGTTTCGACCTGCGCACCGTTCAGGTACAGCCAGCCGCTGATATCCCGGATGGCGATATCCTGCGCATCCTGCCTGCAGGCGGAGTACAGCTCGTCAATGGCCTGCGTGCTCAGGCGGTTCATGGCCTGCTGATTTTCGCCGCTCAACTCGTCCCACACCATGGGTAGCATCGCCATGCAGAAGCAGCCCGCCATCAGCACCAGACAGACCAGCACAGATACAAAATCGTACTTCCAGCGGCCGGGGCGGGCGGCAAAGAAGAGCACCTCGCACCCCAGCAGCACCAGCGCCACCGCCGGGGCAATTTTCAAGGTCAACTGCACATCAAAGCCCGGCACGAAGAAATACAGCAGGAAGAACACACCCGCCGCAATGAGGCACGCGCCCAAGGTCAGGCTGCCCACCCGGCGCAGGGGCTTTTCTGCGGGCTTGCGCTCCGGCGGGGGCACACTGCCCGGCTGTGCGGTCAAAGGGGTCTTATTCTGCTCGGTCATCGTCATCCTCCGCAGGGGTCTCGTCCTGCTCTGCGCCGGTCACCGGCTCGCCCAGCAGTGCCGAAAGCTCCGGCATAGCAAAATGGGTGTCCGTGTCTGCGGTGTCCTCGGCATCCTCAGCCTGCGGCGCAGCCGTATAGGCGCGGAAGTCCTCGGTTTCCTCAGTCTCCTCTTCGGCGGGCTGCTTGCCCTTTTTGTTTTTCGGGCCGCGCACCAGCCACATACCACACACGATCAGCGCCACGCAGACCACGATCTGCGGCAGGGAATCCAGCATCAGGTAGATGGCGCGGAAGATGGGGTTATCCTGTCCCCAGCGCCACATCACATCGCCCAGCACCCGCATGATGATGTTGTTGTAGAACACGATCGCGCCCAGTGCGATGAGCCCCCAGCCCACCAGCTTGTGGCTCTCGCCCATGAACTGGGTCATGCGGGCATCGTGCCAGTTAAAGTGCACCAGATAATCGTCCTCCGGGGCTTTCTCCGCTGCCAGCTGTGCGCGGAGGTTGAAGGTATCGAAAAAGCTGTACATAAACACAACGATGCAGCCGACTACCAGCGCATCCAGCCCCGTGGTGCTGCCTAAAATAATGAACAGGCAGAACATGGTGATGAGCGAGAGCCCCCGCTTCATATAGCCCTGATACATCTGCCCTGCACCCGGCACACAGGCAAACAGCAGGGTCAGGATCCCGTTTTTCTTCATAATCAGTTCCCTCATTTCTCAGTGGTGTCTGCACTGTGGTGCAAAAGCGCGTCCAGTGCATCGGATAGTTTTTCGGTCAGCTGCTTTTTGTCCTCTATGGGCTTGCCCAGCGGGGCGGTGGAGGGCTGCGGGGCTTTGTCGTTCACCGGCTTGCCCAGCAGCTCCGGTTCGGTCTGCTGTGTGGTCTGCGGCAGCCATGTGTTCAGCTGCTGCCCGGTGTGCAGGATCTGTTCCAGCGTACCGGTACGCCACATGGTCAGCGCCAGCACGGCGGCTACGGTCGCCACAGCAGCGCGTCCCCATGTGTTCTGCATCAGCCGTATCCAGATGGTGCCCATCACCGCGCCCCGGGCGGAGCGCGGCGGCTGCTCCAGCACATCGTCAGTCAGCAGGGCGGTGTAGCGGTCCATGCAGCGGTCACAGTAGGCAAGGTGCTCGGCGGCTTCCAGCCGCTGCTGCTCGTCCAATTGCCCGCCGACCAGTGCCTGTAAGCCTTCCTCACTCAGACAGCCCTTTGCGTCAAACAGTTCCATGTACGCTCCTCCTTTCACAGGGTATGCGGTCGTTTTGTAAGATCTGCTGCGCCAGCAGCTTTTTGGCGCGGTAGATCTGTGCCTCCACCGTTTTGGGCGGTCGGCCGCACAGCCTTGCAGCCTCGGCCATAGTGTGCTGCTCCAGCAGCACCAGACGGCAGGGCGTACAGTAGGGCTCCCGCAGATTCAGTATCATCTCCGTAAGCTCCTCTTCGCCCAGTGCTTCCAGCACCTGCTGCTCCGGCTGCATACCGGGCGGCGCGCCCTCCAGCGCCAGCACCTCGTCGCCGGGGGTGTTCATCTTGCGCACCCATGCGCTGCGCAGATAGTCCTTGGCTTTGTTGGCCGCGATACGCGCCAGCCACTGCTTTTCAAAGCCGGGCGGGCAGCGGTCGATGGCCCGCCACGCCGCCAGAAAGGTCTCCTGCGTCAGGTCCTGCGCCTCCTGTACATCCGGTACCAGCTGGTGGCAGACCGTGTACACGAGCGCCTGATATTTCTGCACCATCGTGCTGAATTCCTGTGTTGTCAACGCGCTGCACGGCCTCCTTTCCGGTTCTGGATGCGGTGCTCTGCGCCGCCCTTCTGTCTTTAATACGAGACAGCGGCGGCGGTTCCTGCAAAAAACTAAAATATTTTCAAGCTTTTCTTCTTCCACAGATATGGTACAATAGCAGTATAGCACACAGGGAGGATTTACGCCATGGCTTCTACCACCCGTCAGGCGCTTTTACAGGCGCTCAGCGCCGCCGAGGGCGCGTATATTTCCGGCCAGCAGCTGGCGCAGCAGCTGGGGGTCAGCCGCGCCGCCGTGCACAAGGCGGCGGCGGCGCTTACCGCGCAGGGCTATGCGCTGGAAGCAGCCTCCCGCCGGGGGTACCGTCTGCTGGGCGGCGACCCCTTCTGCGCCGAGGCGGTAGGTGCCTACCCCGCCCCGGTGCAGCTGTACGACACGCTGGAAAGCACCAACCGCACCGCAAAGCTGCTGGCGCTGGAGGGTGCTGCCCACGGCACGCTGGTGCTGGCGGGCGGGCAGACCGCCGGGCGCGGGCGGCTGGGACGCAGCTTTGCCAGCCCGGCGGGCAAGGGGGTGTACTGCTCGGTGGTGCTGCGCCCGCCGCTGCCTGCCGCCAACGCCCAGACCGCCACCATCGGTGCGGCGGTGGCGGTGTGCCAGGCGGTGCAGACGCTGTGCGGGCTGGAGCTTGCCATCAAGTGGGTGAACGACCTGTATTATAAAGGCAAAAAGGTGTGCGGCATCCTGACCGAGGCCGGCACCGACCTTGAAAGCGGCCAGCTGGAATGGCTGGTGGTGGGCATTGGGCTGAACCTGACCGCCGCGGCGGAGGACTTTCCCCCGGAGCTTGCCGCCAAGGCAGGCAGCCTATACCCCGGCGGCCCCGCCCCGGTAAGCCGGGCGGCGCTGGCGGGTGCCATCGGGCGGGAGCTGTTGGCGCTCTGCCCGAGCTTTGCCTGTCTGGACGAATACCGCGCCCGCTGCTTTGTGCCCGGCCACTGGGTGACCGTGTGCACTGGCACCGAGACCTACGCCGCGCAGGCGCTTTCCATCGATGATGCCGGGCGGCTGGTGGTGCAGCGGGAGGGAGGCCGCACCGAGGCGCTGCGCTGCGGCGAGGTGACCATTCGTCCCACCAAAACAGAATAAGACCGGGGCGTTCTTCCCTGCGGGAGAACGCCCCGGTCTTATATATAAGTATCTCTCAGTCCAGGTCGGCAGCCTCCAGCACCGCGACCCCTTCACGTTCAAAGGTCTTGCAGAGGATATCGGCCAGACCCGGGATGGGTGCCTTGCTGTGGATGCACAGGATGATCTTTCCGTTCAGGCTGGCAGCCTCCACACCCACGGATGCGCCCTCCGGCGGCACCCAGACACCAAAATCCGTGGTGTACTGTGCCAGCTCCGGGTTGGCGGGCATCAGCGGGTTGCCCAGATAGCTGAGCCAGAAATCCGAGATGGTGCCGCCGACGTACTCGCCCATCTGGAACACCCGCTGTTTGATGCGCAGGGGGACCTTTTGCTGCTCCACCTTGTACACCCAGCCCATCTGTACCGCCATACGGCGAAGCTTGGACTCCGGCTGCAGATCCCGCTTGATGTTTGCATCTATATCAGGTACAAGATCCGCAAGGCGGGTCTGGGCTTGCAGCTGCACCGTATGCTCGAAGCTGCACACACAATTGTACAGTGCATTCGGCACACCGGCCACATCGCGGGTATCGGTAGAGAAGGAATACTGGATATTCTCCTTGCCAAGATACTCCCGCATGGCCATGCACAGCAGACCCATCAGAGCGCTTACCGGCTTTGCGTTGTTTGCCAGCGCCTTTTCCACAAGGCTCTGCTTGCTCAGGCACACCCGGGTGCGGCGCAGCGCATCCTCGTAGGTCTGCACTGCCTCCCGCTGAATGACATCGCTGCCGTTCTCCACGGGCGGATATTTTGCCAGTATGGCCTCTATATCGTAGGGCGGGTCGCACACAATGGCCGGTGCCACAAAGGCAGTGCCGTAACGCAGGTTGCAGTACTGCTCCAGAATGCTGGTGAACAGGGGCGATACCCCGTGGCCGTCCAGCAGGAAGTGGTGCCAGTCAAAGTAGACGGTATCCCCCTCGCAGCTGATGCAGAACAGGTAACCGTTCGTCTCCTCCGGGATATTGCGCATGGTGCTGCCGGGGTACACAAGGCAGGGCTCGGTATTGGGCTCCAGCCACATTTCCCGCTTTTCCTGCACCAGACGCTGGGTATAATAAGGCGCATTTGCCAAGGCCGCTGTCAGCGCCCGCTGCAAAAGGGTGATATCCACCGCATCCCGCAGCGAGAACTGGTACCGGCACTGGACCTTATCCCGACGGAAAAAGTACATAACGCCCTGCAAGTTATATTCCGTCGAGCGCTGTTGTGTTTCCATTGGTCTTTACCCCACGTTTGCTGCCAGATAATCCACCAGATCACCCATGGTGACAAAGTTGCGCAGCTCCTTTTCCGGGATGCGCAGACCAAAGGTCTCCTCGATATCTGCCACGACGGTCAGGATCTCCATAGAGGACAGATCCAGATCGTCCATCAGGACGCTGCTTTCGGTCACATCCTCCGGCGACACCTCCGCGACGTCCTCCAGAATAGCCGTGATCTGAGAAATGATTTCTGCACGTTCCATCGTATTATGCTTCCTTTCTGTTGCGTTTTACTTACGCACCAGCTTGCCCGTAGCGGTGCGGGGCAGCGGGTTTTCGCTGAACTCCACCACGCCGATACGCTTGTACAGCGGGATGGTGCGGTTCATCTGGGTAACAAAGTCCCGCACGGTCTGCTGGTGCTCCTGCTCACAGTATACCACAACACCTATCTTTTTGCCCAGTTCTTTTACGATACATTCCTTCACAACGGGACATTTTTCTACCATGCCCTCCAGTTCCTCGGGGCTGATGTTCTCGCCGCTGTCCAGAATGATCAGGTTCTTCTTGCGTCCGGTGATGTAATAGTAGCCGTCCTCGTCCACCCGGGCAAGGTCGCCGGTGTGGAACCAGCCGTCCTTGTCGATGACCTCTGCGGTGCCCTCCGGGTCCTTATAGTAGCCCATCATCACGCTTTCGCCGCGCATACACAGCTCGCCGTCCGGCTCGATCTTGTAGTCCATAAGCTTGCTGCCCTGACCCACGGCGCCAATGTGCTTTGCGTCCTGTGCAAAGTTGATGATGCCGGCGGCGCAGGTCTCGGTAGCGCCGTAGCACTGGACGATGAACATTCCGTTGTTCACCATATCCAGCAGCACCTGCGGGTCAAACATGGCAGAGGAGCCGATGAATGTCCACAGATCGCCCAGACGGTCGCGGCGGCCGCGCATCACGTCCTTGTGCAGGGAGTTCATGATCACCGGCACCACGGACATGATCTGGCTGGGCATCTTCTGGATATCGCGGTAGAAGTTGCGGGCATCGAAGCCCAGGTTCAGCGGCCAGCCCATGACGGTGGTGGAGAACAGGTCGATGAAGGCACCCAGATGGAACATGGGCAGCACCATGTAGTGGCCGGGCAGGGGATCCTTCACCTTGAGCCGCGGCTCCAGCTGTGCGGAGACGGCCCACATGATAACGCCTGCGCTGAACAGGTTGCGCTCGCTCATCATAACGCCCTTGCTCATGCCGGTGGTGCCGGAGGTGAACATCAGCACCATCAGAGCCTCGTGGTCGATGGGGTGCAGCTCGGCCACCGGCTCATAGCTGCGGAAGTCGTCCATGGGGTGCAGCAGGCTGCCGTAGGCGGCCTCCAGCTGCTCCTTGTTGCCGTAGTCCACGCCGTCGGTCAGAATGGCGACAGGCTCCACCAGCTCCAGCTCGTGGGACATCTCCGCCCAGCTCTTGTGCTGGTTCAGCGGCACCAGCACGCAGCCTGCCATGATCGCACCAAAGGTGTCTACCACATATTCGTAGCTGTTCTTGCTCAGCAGGCAGATCTTCTTGCCCTTCACATCCGGGATGGTGCTCTGGAGGTAGTTGACCATCCGGCGGACATCCTGTGCAAGCTCCTTAAAAAGGACGGTGGTCACCGTGTCGGTATCCTCATTGTAGTAACGGAAGGCCACGCGCTCGGGAAATTCCTTTTCCATGCCCAGCGTGATGACATCGTACATATTATCCATGAATTTTTCCATTGTGGTTTCCCTCCTGTTTTGTTTCATCTGTTTTATACACAACGTACCGGCTTGCCCGCGGCATTGCGGAGCAGTTGCAGGGTACGCTCCATCCGGGGAATCGGGTCGCACACGGCGGATGCCCGCGCGCGATCGCTCCGTGCAGCACAGCAGCGGCGTACCGCACTGTGCCCAGTATACAATATCTTCCATGGCAATGCAATACTTCTGCAACATTTAATTTCCTGCATTGACAATTTTTTCTTGCGCATCGTCTGGTGCAGTCCCGCCAAATTCTACCTTTCGTTGCAATCTGCCGGTTCCTGTGCTACAATTTTTAGCGCAAAATACCATACCCGCTCTCACGCAGACTGCAAAACAAAATTGACAGTCTCCCTAAAAAGCATTATACTAGCCATATATCATGGCGATGCTGTATAAAAACTGATCATTTGCGCCGTATCCGGCTTTTTTTCTAAAGGGGTATTTGCCCGGCGCAGGGAAGGAATCTTTCATGGAAACAACCAAGCCCCGCACCGTCAGCTCCATCGGAATGTTCGATATGCTCAAGGGCGCAGGGATGCTGGGCATCGTGCTGGGGCATACTGTAGAGCTTTATCCGATCCAGCTGGAGCGCAGTCTGACTCTGGCCGCCTTTGTGGGCTTTACCTACCGCGAAGCACTGATGGCAGCCTTTTTTATTGCCAGCGGCTACGGCTTCCGCAAGCGCTCCATCCACAAATGCATCCACCAGCAGCTCAAAAGTCTGCTCAAGCCCTTTTGCTACACGGCGGTCTTTACCACGGTGCTGCACTTTATTATTCATTATAGTACCTTTCACTATCTGCCCGGCTCGCTGACCGAGAGCATCAAGGTAGCGGGCGGCTTTCTGCTGGGTCTGCCCCACACCGCCACCTACTTCGGGCAGGAGTTCTTTTCCTGCGGGCCCATG
This sequence comes from uncultured Faecalibacterium sp., assembly GCA_934540955.1. Lineage (GTDB taxonomy): Bacteria > Bacillota > Clostridia > Oscillospirales > Ruminococcaceae > Faecalibacterium. The sequence goes on along the minus strand of CAKTCY010000030.1, from coordinate 15,637 downwards.
TGGTATCTGCTGGCGCTGCTGGTGGGCTGGATCCTGCTGGACGTTATCCTGAACATCTTCCCGGAGCGGTACATCCCTTGGGCGGTGGGCGGCTGCGCCCTGCTGGGCTGGGGTGCCAGCCTTGCATGGGAGCTGCCCTTCTGCCTGATCCAGGGCGCGGCGATCATGCCGTACCTGTACCTTGGCTACCTTGCCAAGCGTCAGCACTGGCTGGACCAGCCCCTGTCCCGCCGGATGACCTGCATCCTGTGGGCTGCCCTGCTGCTGATCCCTGCAGCCACCCTTGCCACCGGCCGCACAGACTGTGTTTCCATGGCAGAGTGGACGATGGGGCCTGTCAGCATCCTGCTGGACGGCCTTGTCGGGCTGCTGTTCGTCCGGCTGTTCCTGCGGCTGAACCGGCACCGGAATGTGCTGGTGCGCTTTCTTGAATCCATTGGCCGGCGCTCCCTGTACATTTTTTGCATACATACTGTGGAGCTTACCGCCATTCCGTGGTATCTGTTTGCGGCAAAGTATGCAGACCGTCCACTTTTGGGCGTTGGGCTGCAATACGTCCTTTCGCTGGGCTCTATCTGGCTGATCTGCGCCCTGCTGCAGCGGCGGCGGGAGCTGATCATCCGGCTGTTCCCCGCCCGGCGGCATACCCCGCAGGTGCACTACGCCTCGCGGCACTGATCGTATTCATGCGCATTCCGGCTGCGGCGGCGCAGCCGAGTTTATAGGATAGGAAGAGGAGGCTCATGTTATGAACCACGAAACCCCCGTGACCCCTGCTGCCCTGCAGGCGCACGTTGCCGAGCTGGAGCAGCAGCTCAAGCTTTCAGACGAGGGTGTTTCCCGGCTGGCGCAGCGGTGTCTGGAGCTGGAGCAGCAGCTTCTGGTCTGCCAGACCGAGCTTGCCAAGCACAGCACTGAGACGGATAACATCGCCCTTACCCTGCCGCAGCTGTTTTACGACACCGGCAACGGTTTTTCGCCCCGGGAATGCCTGATCGCTACCGAGGACGCCTACAACGAGCTGACCCACGAGGTGTCTGTCACCTTCATCCTGCCGGAGGACGCCCGCGCCATCCGGCTGGACCCGGGCGAGCTGGCCTGCTGCATCACCGACCTTGCCATCTCGGACGAGCGCATCAGCTTCCGGTCGATCAACGGCCTTATGCTGCAGGAGGACTGCCTGCTGTTTCTGGACGTAGACCCCAATCTTTCGCTGCACTGCGCCTCCGGCTTTGGTGCCGGCATGAAGTTTGCGGTGAACTATCGCTACTACCCGCTGGGGCGTTTTCTGCACGAGCAGCCCGGCAAATCTCTGCTGCGGGCGCTGAACGACCTGAAGCTCAAAAACGCCGCCGCTGCGCAGGAGGCCGATGAGGTATTGCAGGCCAGCCGCGCCGAGTGTATGCGGCTGAACCAGCAGCTGCTGACCCTGCAGGGCATCCAGCACGAATATCAGGTCTCGCTGGAAACGATGCGCGCCAGCAGCAGCTGGCGGCTGACCGCTCCCCTGCGCAGACTGCTGAACCTCGTGCGCGGTCACTGACCCGCCTGATATTCTGCCTGAAGGAGTTGGATCATGTACACCAGTTACAGTACCCTGCAGCGCAGGCAATTGTCCGCGCAGGTCTATACCGATACCCAAAGCACCTATCTTCTGGTCTACGCGCCGGGGCGTCACAAGGCGCTGGAGGCGGCGCTGCAAAACCAGCTGCACCGCAAGTTCCGTCTGGTGACCCGGCTTGAGGGCGAGCTGACCCCCGATGTAGCCGGGGTGCTGCTGGTAAGCGAGGATGTGGAGTGCATTCCCACCGCCCTGACCTATTTTGCCGCTGCCCTGCGGGAGGGCGCAGACCTTGCGGTCTGCGATGCCTCCTTTGGCTTTGACGGGACTACCGCCCTCTACCTGAGCACCCGGCACCTGCCCGGCAGCAGCTGCGCCATGGTGTCCCGCGCGCTGCTGGATGAAGTACGCGCCGCCGCCCGGGGCAAGGACAGCGTTACCGAGCTGCTGCGTCTGGCCCATGCCATGGCGCAGCACAGCTGCTGCATCCCGCAGGCGCTGCTGCACTTCCGCCGGGAGCTGTGCGCCGAGGATGTATTCTCTGCCAAGGGACGCCGTGCGCTGATCCTGAGCCACGAGCTGACCATGACCGGTGCGCCCATCGTGCTGGTAAGCGCCGTACCGGTGCTGCGCAGCCTTGGCTTTGAGGTAGTGGTGCTGGGCCCTGCGGACGAGGGGCCGCTGCAATTGTTTCTGGAGGCCGGTGCCGCCGTAGTCACCCGCCCGGACTGTGTTACCTCCAGCGCCCTGTGGGGGCTGGCCACCAGCGCAGACTTTGTGCTGGCCAATACGGTGGTGGAGGCCCCTGTGGTGCGCACCTTGAACGGCTCCTTTGTGCCGGTGCTGTGGTGGCTGCACGATGCCTTTGCGGGCTACCCCTTCATCACCCACAAGATCCCCCGGGAGCTGGGCAAAAACGTGCACATCTGCGCCGTAGGCTCCCATGCCACCGCCGCCATGCACTCGGTGCGGCCGGATTTTGAAATCGAGCAGCTGATCTACGGTCTGCCGGACTACGCCGCCGAGCAGTTCCCCCGCTATGACATCAGCTTTGCCGGAGGGCGCACCCTCTTTGTAACAGTCGGCTCGCTGGAGCCCCGCAAGGGCCCGGACATCTTCTGCAACGCCATCCGGCTGCTGCCCTCTGCGTTGCGGGAGAAAGCCGCCTTCCTCTTTGTGGGCAAGGCCGCCGACAAGGGGATGTACAACGCCGTGGACAGCTTGGTGCGGGATTATCCCCAGACTGTTTTCTACCGCAAGCGGCTGGAGCGCCCGGAGGTAAAATCCCTGATGGAGCAGTGCAATTGCGTGGTGTGCGCCTCCCGGGATGACCCCATGCCCACCTTCGTCACCGAGGGTCTGATCTTCGGCAAGCCCTCCATCGTATCGGAGCACACCGGCACCGCCGGGCTTGTGACCGAGGGCGTGGACGGCTTCCTCTATAAGGACGACGACCCGCAGCAGCTGGCCGACAAGCTGGCTTGGGCCATCGAGCACCCGGAGGCGCTGGATGCCATGCACGAGGACTGCCGCCGCCTGTACGAGCAGAAATTCTCCAACGAGTCCTATGTAGCCACCCTGACAAGGCTGGTAAAGGAACTGACAGACGGAGAGGAATAACGGAAAAAGCACTGCCGGGCAGCCGCACGCTGCCCGGCAGTATTTTTTCCAAAAGGAACTTTCCGCATTTTATCAAATATCTCAAATTGCCCAACAAAATTCCGCTTCCGTTCACAAAGGGCAGCGGAAGATGTGCTATACTGGTTCCAGAATTTCCGGTACCGAAAGGAGTTTTGTTTCCATGAGCCAAGCCGCCGCGCAGCAGCCCTCCCGCAAAAAAACCGTGATCTCTCTGCTGGTGCTGCTGGTACTCACCTGCATCATCGTGTTCATTTTTAAGGATCACTGGGCCGAGATCACCACGGCGCTGGCGCAGCTGTCGGTGTGGCAGGTGCTGGCGGTGCTGGCAGTCGGTCTCACCTACCCCCTGCTGGAGGGGTGCGTGGCGTGGGTCATCGTGCGCAGCCGTCTGCCGCAGTTCAAGCTGTGGCAGGGGTTAGATGTGGGCTGGTGCGGCACCTTTGGCAACGTGGTCACGCTGGGTGCCGGTGCAGTGCCGGTGCAGCTGTACTACCTGCACCGGGCAGGTCTGCCGCTGGGTCCCGGCGCAGGGCTGATGACGCTGGAATACGTTTTCCACAAGAGCACGGTGCTTTTGTACGCCACCGTGATGCTTCTGCTGCAGCGCCGCTGGCTTGCCGCCAACACCACCGGTGTCATGCGCTATCTGCCCATGGCATACGCTGTGGTAGCGGTAATTATCGTGGCGCTGGTGCTGCTGTGCGTCTCGCCGCTGGTGCAAAGCCTCGCCCGCTGGCTGCTGGGCTTTCTGCCCAAGACCGAAAAGTGGCAGCAGCGCCGCGCGGACTGGCTGGAGCAGCTGGAGGTGCTGGGTACCGAGAGCCGCCGTCTGCTGGCGGATAAGCCCCGCTGCCTGAAAATTTTCGCCCTGCAGGCGCTTAAGCTGTTCGGGCTGTTCTGCCTGCCCTACCTGTGCATCCGGTTCATGGGGCTTTCGCCGCTGGGCTTCTGGCAGGTGCAGCTGCTCACCAGCCTGATGCTCTTCGTCTCCAACGCCCTGCCCAACGTAGCCGGGATGGGCTCTATCGAGACTGCCTTTTTGCTGGTGTTCGGCAGCTTTCTGGAACAGGGCGAGGTGATGAGCGTACTGATGCTCTACCGCATCGCCAGCTATTATGTGGTATTTGCCGCCAGCGCCGCGGGCTTTTTCATCGCCCAGCGGCATCTGGCTCAAATGGAACCGCCAAAGGAGGGGTGAGCAGATGAAAAGCTTCCACATTCCCCGCACTGCTATATTTTTTATCCTGTTCGTACTGATGGTTTTTGCAGTGCTTTACCGTCCCATCGACCTGAAGGCACTGGTACGCGCCAGCTCGCAGGGCACGCTCCGCACCGAGGAAGTGGCGCATTTTGGCAGCACAAATGACATGGACTATCACCTTCTCTCCATGGACAGCGAAGAGTTCCAGCAAACGGCAGAATTGCTTTCCACCGTCTCCTGCCGCAAAAAGCTGAACCAGAACTATTCTGCCTACACCCACGATACCTTCCCGGTGCAGTCGGTCACCGTCAGCTTTTATGACGATGCCGAGAACCATAAGTTTCTGCTGACAGTGTACTCCGACGGCGTGTGCATCCTGAACAGCGCCTTTGTCAGCGTAAAATACCCCGGCGGCGGCGCAGCAGAGCTGTACCAGCAGCTGGCGGGACTGGGGCAGTAAAAACGATTTTGAATGCCCTCCGCTTCTACGGGTTGCGGCACCCAGCATCCGCTTCGTGCCATAAGTGGCACTCGCGTCTTGCTGGCCGCTGCCCCAACAACTCCTCCCTGTTTCCGCCACTGGCGGCGGTCGTCGTCGTTGCTGGCCATATTCAGCGGAAAGAATATTTTATAATTTGCAGTTCGGGAAAATCTGCGGATTTTCCCGAACTGCCTTTTCACGGGTGGGGTCGTAAAGGCAGATGACATATTTGTCGTTTGCCTTGCATCCCCCTCTGTGAAAGCTGGATACAGAAACGCCCGCAGGCGTTTCTGTATCCAAAATTTAAAATGAAATTCCTTAAATTATGGCCAAAGCGCACGCGGCGGCCATTTTAAATCGTCCCTCAAGGCATAGCGTGCAGAGGGATTTCCCTCACAAAACAAAAATCGGGGCACTCAGGTGGTCAAGCTGAGTGTCCCGTTTTTGTTTTCGTTGCGTCGGCTGTGGTACCAAACACAGCCGGTGCCGCGCCGGAAGCTGCAGAGCAAACCGTGCTGCCGCTTCCCGTAGAAAAGAGAAAGGAATGGAGGAATGGAGCGGAGCGCTTGCAGACGCTCCTTTTTTCTGGTGCAACGTGGTTAGAATTAGCTAACCACCGCTGCGAGAACAGGATACCACAGACGGTTAGTCTTGTCAACCCTTAATTTGCAATTTTTTTCGCAAAGTGTGTGCGCCGCCGGGGTTTCGGCGTTTTTTCTACATTCTGCCCAAAGAACAGCCTTTCCGCTGGAAGAAAACCCACTTGTTTTCTATTGCTTTTTAAAATGGTTCTTGCTATTATAGTAACGCAAGATTTTGTGGACAGATTTTTATTTTCGTCTACACCTTGTATTCAGAGCTGCCGCAGCCGGCAGTTCAAGACCGTTTCGCCCCCAGAAAACCGCCTATGAAGAGCGGTTTTTCAAAGGCTCATTAGTTAGAAAATGCTAACCGCGTAATGGAGCAAGGAGGTTCCAATGATCCAGTTTGAACAGTGGGAAGGCTTTGAAGGCCGTATCTGGAAGGAAGAGGTCAATGTGCGTGACTTCATCCAGAAAAACTACACCCCCTATGACGGCGACGAAAGCTTTCTGGCAGGCCCCACCGAGGCTACCGATAAGCTTTGGGGTGCTTTGCAGCAGCTGCAGAAGGCCGAGCGCGCCAAGGGCGGCGTGCTGGATATGGAGACCGAGGTGGTCAGCAGCCTGACCTCCTACGGCCCCGGCTATATTGACGAAAGCCTGAAGGATCTGGAGCAGATCGTGGGCCTGCAGACCGACAAGCCCCTCAAGCGTGCCTTTATGCCCTACGGCGGCATCAAGATGGCAGAGCAGGCCTGCACCACCTACGGCTACCAGCCCTCTGCCGAGCTGCACAAGATCTTTACCGACTACACCCGCACCCACAATCAGGCTGTGTTCGATGCCTACACCCCCGAGATGAAGAAGGCACGCCACACCCACATCATCACCGGTCTGCCGGACACCTACGGCCGCGGCCGCATCGTGGGCGACTACCGCCGCGTTGCCCTGTACGGCATCGATGCCCTGATCCAGTTCAAGCAGGAGGATCTTGCCAACTGCGGCGACGGCACCATGACCGATGACGTCATCCGCCTGCGCGAGGAGATCGCCCGCCAGATCAGCGCCCTGAAGGGCATGAAGAAGATGGCCGAGGCCTACGGCTACGACATCTCCCAGCCCGCAAAGGACGCCAAGGAGGCCTGCCAGTGGCTGTACTTCGGCTATCTGGCCGCCATCAAGACCCAGAACGGCGCTGCCATGAGCGTGGGCCGCATCTCCACCTTCCTTGACATTTATATCCAGCGCGATCTGGACAAGGGCATCCTGACCGAAAGTCAGGCACAGGAGCTCATCGACCACATGGTCATGAAGTTCCGCATGGTCAAGTTTGCCCGCATCCCCAGCTACAACCAGCTGTTCTCCGGCGACCCCGTGTGGGCTACTCTGGAGGTGGGCGGCATCGGCATGGACGGCCGCAGCATGGTCACCAAGAACTGCTACCGCTTCCTGCACACGCTGGAGAACATGGGCCCCGCACCGGAGCCCAACCTGACCGTGCTGTACTCCTCCGCCCTGCCGGAGGCCTTTAAGAAGTACGCCGCCAAGGTATCTGTCAACACCAGCAGCGTCCAGTACGAGAACGACGATGTGATGAAGCCCGTCTGGGGCGATGATTACTCCATCTGCTGCTGCGTGTCTGCCACCCAGACCGGCAAGGAGATGCAGTTCTTCGGCGCACGCGCCAACCTTGCCAAGTGCCTGCTGTACGCCATCAACGGCGGTGTGGACGAGAAGAGCCACGAGCAGTGCGGCCCCAACTACGCCCCCATCACCAGCGAGTACCTGACCTATGACGAGGTGCTGCCCAAGTATGTGCAGATGCTGGACTGGCTGGCAGGGCTGTACGTCAACGTACTGAACCTCATCCAGTATATGCACGACAAGTACTACTACGAGGAAGCCGAGATGGCACTCATCGACACCGATGTGCGCCGCACCTTTGCCACCGGCATTGCAGGCTTCTCCCACGTCATCGACTCCCTGAGCGCCATCAAGTACGCCAAGGTGAAGGTGGTGCGCGATGAAAACGGCCTTGCCACCGGCTTTGAGACCGAGGGCGACTTCCCCAAGTACGGCAACGACGACGACCGCGCCGACGAGATCGGTGTGTGGCTGCTCAAGACCTTCCTTGAGATGATCAAGAAGCGCCACACCTACCGCAACTCCGAGGCTACCACCTCCATCCTGACCATCACCTCCAACGTGGTGTACGGCAAGTACACCGGCGCTCTGCCGGACGGCCGCGCCGCCTTTACCCCGTTTGCACCCGGCGCTACCCCCAGCTACGGCGCCGAGCAGAACGGCCTGCTGGCCTCGCTGAACTCCGTGGCAAAGCTGCCCTACCACTGGGCACTGGACGGCATCTCCAACACCCAGACCATCAACCCCGAGGCACTGGGTCACAGCGAGGGCGAGCGCGTGGAGAATCTGGTGCAGGTGCTGGACGGCTACTTTGATCAGGGCGCACACCACCTGAACGTGAACGTCTTTGGCAAGGAAAAGCTGCTGGACGCCATGGAGCACCCCGAGAAGGAAGAGTACGCCAACTTCACCATCCGCGTTTCCGGCTACGCCGTCAAGTTCATCGACCTGACCCGCGAGCAGCAGCTGGACGTGCTGGCACGCACCTGCCATGGCGTCCTGTAAGACCCTTGGGTACGTCCACTCGCTGGAATCCTTCGGCTCGGTGGACGGCCCCGGCGTGCGCTTTGTGGTGTTTTTGCAGGGGTGTGCCCTGCGGTGCAAATACTGCCACAACCCCGAAACATGGGCAGAGGGCGGCGAGGCGTGGACGGCAGAAGCGCTGTTCCAGCGGGTATACCGCTACCGCAACTACTGGGGCAAAAAGGGCGGCATCACGGTCAGCGGCGGCGAGCCGCTGCGGCAGATGGACTTTCTGACCGAGCTCTTCACGCTGGCGCGCGCCAAGGGCGTGCACACGGCGCTGGACACCGCCGGGCAGCCCTTCCGCCCGGACGACCCGGCCTATCTGGCGGCGTTCGACCGCCTGATGGCTAACACCAGTCTGGTGATCTTAGACCTCAAGGAGATCGACCCGGAGCGCCACCGGCAGCTCACCGGCAAGGGCAACGCCAACATCCTTGCCATGGCGCGGCACATCTCTGACCTCGGCATCCCGCTGTGGATCCGGCACGTCCTTGTGCCCGGTCTGACCGATGACGAGGAAGGTCTGCGCAAAACAGCAGACTTCATCCGCAGCCTGAAAACGGTGCAGCGGGTGGAGGTGCTGCCCTACCACACCCTGGGGCTGTTCAAGTGGCAGAAGCTGGGCATCCCCTACCCCCTGCCGGACGCTGTACCGCCCACCGCAGAGCAGGTAAAGCGGGCAGAAGAGCTTCTGGAAGTGAGCCGGTATCCCGGGTAAAGAGGAAAGCATCTTTTTGATTTGAAATTCAGCCAAGCCTACAGGCTTGGCTGAATTTCATTTTCACAGGTCTGTTCCCTCCTTGACTTCCCTGTGCGGCACCGCTATAATAAAGGGGTAAAAGGATAAATGCGTTTATCCGGGCAGAGTAGCGCCGCACACCGTCTGCGCAGAGAGAACAGGCCACTGGCTGGAAGCCTGTTTGCAGACCGCCGCGCAAAGTGCGCCCGGACAGCACGCGGCGGGAACCCCTGCGGGGAAGTATCGCCGTGCGGTGCGCCGCCGTTACCGGCTTTGAGCGACAAACAGAAGTGGAACCGCGATTTTGATTTTAAAACCGCCTTCGGAGCTGTGCCTTGCGCACCGCTCCGGGGGCGTTTTGTTTTGCGGCTTCTGTTTGGAACAAAAAGGAGAATTGACCATGCAGATCTTCAACACCCTGACCCGACAGAAGGAAGAATTTGTGCCGCAGGTGCCCGGCGAGTACCGCATCTACGTCTGCGGCCCCACCGTGTACAACTATATCCACATCGGCAACGCACGCCCGCTGATCGTGTTCGACACCCTGCGCCGCTATCTGGAATACCGGGGCAACAAGGTGATCTACGTTTCCAACATCACCGATATCGACGATAAGCTCATCAAGAAGGGACAGGAAGAGGGCACCTCCATGAAGGAGGTTGCACAGCGCTTTGAGGCCGAGTACCTGAAGGATGCCGCCGGTCTGAACTGCGAAAAGCCCACCGTGCAGCCCCGCGCTACCGAGCATATCCCCCAGATTTTGGATATCGTCAAGGATCTGATCGACTCCGGCCACGCCTACGTTGCCAAGAACGGCGATGTGTATTTCCGGGTGAAGAGCGACCCCGGCTACGGCAAGCTGAGCCACCTGAAGCTGGACGATCTGGAAAGCGGCAACCGCGAGCTGCGCAGCCGCATGGACGACGACCTGAAGGAGGACCCCGCCGACTTTGCCGTGTGGAAGGCCGCAAAGCCCGGTGAGCCTGCATGGGAAAGCCCCTACGGCATGGGCCGCCCGGGCTGGCACATCGAGTGCAGCGCCATGAGCCGCACCCATCTGGGCAAGACCATCGACCTGCACTGCGGCGGTCAGGATCTGATCTTCCCCCACCACGAAAACGAGATCGCCCAGAGCGAGTGCGCCAACGGCTGCGAGTTTGCCCGCTACTGGATGCACAACGGTTTCATCAACGTGGACAACCAGAAAATGTCCAAGAGCCTGCACAACTTCTTTACCGTGCGGGACGTGGCAAACCTCTACGGCTACGAGCCCATCCGCTACTTCATGCTGACCGCCGGCTACCGGATGCCCCTGAACTACACCGTGGACCTCATCGAGAGCTGCAAGAACAGTCTGGAGCGCCTGTACACCTGCCGCGAGAATCTGGACTTTGCCCTGAGCAAGACCGACTTCGGCACCGACGAGACTTTGAAGGAAAAGGCCGCCGAGGCACGCACCAAGTTCTGCACCGCCATGGACGATGACCTGAACACCCCGGATGCGCTGGCTGCCGTGTTCGATCTGGTCAAGGAGATCAACACCCTGTCCGCCGCCTCCAGCAAGGCTGCACTGGAGACCGCTGCCGCCTCCTTTGACGAGATCACCGGCGTGCTGGGTCTGCTGTACAACCGCAAGAAGGACGAGGTGCCCGCCGAGGTGACCGAGCTGGTGGAGAAGCGCGCTGCCGCCAAGAAGGCCAAGGACTGGGCCACCGCCGACGCCATCCGCGCACAGCTGACCGAACTGGGCTGGGCTGTCAAGGACACCGCACAGGGTCCCCAGCTGAGCAAGCTGTAAGCTTTGCTCAGCTGGCGGGAGGGCCATTTTCAGCGGAAGAATGATTTAGATTTTCGGGACACCGGAGCGTCTGCGGACGCTCCGGTGTCCCTTTTTCACAGGTGGGGACATGGCAAAAGCCCCGCAGGGCGGTATGCTCTGCGGGGCTTTTGTCCATAAGAAAAGAGGTGTAATAAGGGAAGGACGGATCAGAAATCCACCTCGGTATCGTAGTAGCAGCACTTGAGCAGCTTCTCCATCTCCTCCTGACTGGGCTGGCGGGGGTTGGAGCCGGTGCAAGCGTCGGCGATGGCGTTCTTGGCGATCTCGGGCAGACGCTCCAGGAACACATTCTCCGGCACAAAGCCCTGCTCGGTGGGGTAGGAGTCCGGGCCGTAGTGCTGGATGCAGTGGGGGATGTTCAGCGCGTCGTTCATGCCGCGCAGGTACTCGATAAGCAGCTTGACCTTTTCGTCATCGTTTGCGCCGCCCAGCTTCATCTCGTCCGCGATGACGCCGTAGCGCTTCTTGGCCTCGGGGTCCTTGGCGTTGAAGGCGATGACCTTGGGCAGGTACATGGCGTTGGCAGCACCGTGGATGATGTGTGCGCCGTAGTCTGCAAAGGCAGCGCCGGTCTTGTGTGCCATGGAGTGCACGATGCCCAGCAGTGCGTTGGAGAAGGCCATACCGGCAAGGCACTGTGCGTTGTGCATGGAGTCACGCTTGGACATATCGCCGTTATAGCTGTCCACCAGATCACCCTGGATCATGCGGATAGCAAAGATGGCCAGCGGGTCGGTGTAGTCGCAGTGTGCGGTGGAAACGTAAGCCTCCACGGCATGGGTCATGGCGTCCATACCGGTGTGGGCAACCAGCTTTTTGGGCATGGTCTCCGCCAGATCGGGGTCCACGATGGCCACGTCCGGGGTGATCTCGAAGTCCGCGATGGGATACTTGATGCCCTTCTGGTAGTCGGTGATGATGGAGAAAGCGGTCACCTCGGTAGCGGTGCCAGAGGTGGAGGAAATGGCGCAGAAGTGTGCCTTGCGGCGCAGCGGCGGGATGCCGAACACCTTGCACATCTCCTCAAAGGTGATCTCGGGGTACTCGTACTTGATCCACATGGCCTTGGCTGCGTCAATGGGAGAGCCGCCGCCCATGGCGATGATCCAGTCGGGCTCAAACTTCAGCATGGCCTCGGCACCGCGCATGACGGTCTCCACGGAAGGATCGGGTTCGATGCCCTCGAACAGTTCCACTTCCATGCCGGCTTCCTTCAGGTACTCCACAGCACGATCCAGGAAGCCGAAGCGCTTCATGGAGCCGCCACCGACGCAGATCATTGCCTTTTTGCCGGTGAAGGACTTCAGCGCTTCCAGAGCGCCCTTGCCATGGTACAGATCACGGGGCAAAGTAAAACGAGCCATAATACAAAACCTCCAAAATTATCACGGCACACGCAGCGCTGTGCCATATTTCATCATTATGTTAATTATATAACAATTTGGAGGCAGCTTCAATTGACATACCAAGAGAAAAAGTCGTTCTATTTTGGGCGGTTTCCACAAGCAGTAGGATGCAACAGCTCCCCTGCCCTGAAAAAGCGCAAAAAAACACCCCGAAGTCCTAAGACTTCGAGGTGCTTGCCTTTGGAGCTGCTATCCAGATTCGAACTGGAGACCTCATCCTTACCAAGGATGCGCTCTACCAACTGAGCTATAGCAGCAAATGGCGACCCGGATCGGGCTCGAACCGACGACCCCCAGCGTGACAGGCTGGTGCTCTAACCAACTGAGCTACCGGGCCATGATCGCTCAAGTTCGTGCGGCGTCTTACCGCGGGAACGTGCTCTATTATATCGGAAAGTCGGTCTGTTGTCAAGCACAAATTTGCGGAAAATGCAATTTTTTGCAAAAGCGGGTATGAAAAAACAAAACGCACAAGTTCCGAAGAACCTGTGCGTCATGGCAGGGGTAGTAAGTTTCGAACTCACGGCACGCGGTTTTGGAGACCGCTGCTCTACCAGCTGAGCTATACCCCTATATACATTCGCTGAATGCTTGATTATTATAGCCGATGCAAAGGGGAATGTCAAGCCTTATTTTTACTTATTTCTCACTTTTTGTGCCGCCGCAGCTGCAGCAGCTCTCCTGCGCGGCGGAATCCGGTGCGGGCAGCTGGCTTGCCAGCTGCTCCAGCGTGACGCTGTCGATATACTGGTTGATCACCTCGTCCAGCCCGGCCCAGAACGGCAGGGTGAAGCACTGCTCGGACATGGGGCACTCGTTGGTCACGCTGCCAAGGCACGGAATGGGCGCTACGCTGCCCTCAATGGCGCGCAGGATCTCGCCGGCGGTGTAGTCGGCGGGGTCCTTCGTCAGGCGGTAGCCGCCCTGACTGCCCCGCTCGCTCTTGACCAGCCCCACCCGCGCCAGCGGGGTGACGATCTGCTCCAGATATTTCAGGCTCAGGTTCTGCCGCTCGCTGATCTCCTTCAGGCTGACGGTCGTGCCCGGCGCATAGCGCGCCAGCTCCGCCATCAGACGCAGGGCGTAGCGGCTCTTGGTGGAAAATTTCATGGTCGTCCTCTCCTTGTTGCAGCTTATAGTATAGCACGTTACTCGGATTTTGCAAAGGAGAAACCTCTTGTGCAAACAAAAAAGGTCTGTTATCATAGGATGGAACAGAACCTATCTTTAAGGAGTGAGAGTATGACAGAAAAGATCACCGCCGCAGACGCCATCCGTCTGCTGGATTCCGGCAAGGCCGTAGCCGTGGATGTGCGTGAGCCGGACGAATACGCCGTAGGGCACATCCCGGGGGCAAAGCTGCTGCCGCTGGGGCAGGTCATCGACCGCGCCGCCGAGGTGCTGCCGGACAAAAACGCCCTGTGGCTGGTGTACTGCCGCACCGGACGCCGCAGCGCCGACGCCGTGCAGAAGCTGGAAGCCCTTGGCTACACCGACCTGCGGGACCTGGGCGGCATTTTAAGCTGGCCCTACGAGATCGAGGGCGATTTTGAGGGGCATTTTTAAAACCCTCTCAGGCGCTCCCGCGCCAGCTCTCCCGAAGGGAGAGCCAAGCCGTAAAGTTTGACGCTAAAGCATTAGGCGCAATGAGAAAGCTTCCGGCAGTGCTCTTGGCTCTCCCTTTGGGAGAGCTGGCAAAGCCGTAGGCTTTGACTGAGAGGGCGAGCTCGCTAAAAGGCAGTTGCCTACTATAATAAGAAGCAAAAACCATACCAGAAAGGAAACCATGCCATGTCGTTCCATGCAAAAGAGTTCGCGGGCAGCCACTGCGGCTGCCGTTACCAGCAGGATTACCGCCCTACTTTAGGTCGGGACGGCAAAAAGGAATCCGGCACGCTGGAGGTCATCAAGTTCTACTACGATGGCGCCATCCGCTTTGAGCAGCACTGCTACGGCGAGGCTGCCACCTTTGTGTTCGGCGTGTGGGCGTCCGGCATGGACGAGGACGGCACGCTGCACTGGGTGCTGCCGGACCGCCGCAAGAGCTACTACGATGAGAGCTATCTGCCCAAAAAGCTGGACCGGGTGGACGAAGCCGGTAACCTGTACTTTGACGGCGGGGTGTTCCCGTGGAAGCTGGCAGACGACTTTGCCGAGGATAAGCGCTGGGGCTACCCCAAGTGGAAGGTGGCGCTGGGCAAGCTGACCGGAAAAGGCAAATAATGGTTCTTCCCGGCTTTGCGGGCACGAAAAACTGCTTTTGAACCGGGAATTCCAGTATTCCTATTGACATACTAGGGAATGATATGGTATAACTTATCCGTTGAAAGATTCTGCGCGTGCGTGCGGGGGTGCCGCCCTGTGGCACACGCATTCAATGAGAAAGGGTCATTCTTATGGAAAACACAGAAAAAGTGGTTTATGTAGATAATGCTGCCACCACAGCCTGTGCACCGGAGGTGCTGGAGGTAATGGTGCAGGCGCTCAGCGGTGCCTGCGGCAACCCCAGCAGCCATTACAGCATCGGCTATGAGGCAAAAGAATTTGTGGATACCGGCCGCGCACAGGTGGCAAAGGCCATCAACGCCACCCCCGCCGAGATCTTCTTCACCGGCTGCGGCTCCGAGGCCGACAACTGGGCGGTGAAGGGCACTGCCTTTACCAAGGCACGCCAGAACAAAAAGCACCTCATCACCAGCGCTTTTGAGCACCACGCCATCATGCACAGCATGGCTGCGCTGGAGCGCATGGGCTTTGAGGTCACCTATATCCGTCCCAACTCCGAGGGCTACATCCGCCCCGAGGACGTAGAGGCTGCCATCCGTCCCGATACCGCACTGGTCAGCATCATGATGGCCAACAACGAGATCGGCACCATCCAGCCCATCAAGGAGATCGCCGAGATCGCCCACAAGCATGGCGTGTGGATGCACACCGATGCCGTGCAGGCTGTGGGTGCCATCCCCGTGGACGTGAAGGATCTGGGCGTGGATATGCTGTCCATGAGCGCCCACAAGTTCAACGGCCCCAAGGGCATTGGCGTGCTGTACTGCCGCAAGGGCGTATGGCCCCAGAACCTGATCGACGGCGGCAGTCAGGAAGCCCGCCACCGCGCCGGTACTGAGAACGTAGCCGGTATTGCCGGTATGGGCAAGGCACTGGAAATGGCCACCACGCATCTGGAAGAGCGTATGGCACACGAGCAGGAGCTGCGGGATTACGTCATCGACCGCATCCTGAAGAACATCCCGGAGGCACGCCTGAACGGCGGCCGCGCCCCCCGTCTGCCCGGCAACGTGAACATCAGCTTCCCGGGTCTGGAGGGCGAGACCATTCTGCTGGATCTGGATATGCACGGCATCTGCGCCTCTACCGGCTCTGCCTGCAACTCCGACAGCCTGGACCCCAGCCATGTGCTGCTGAGCATCGGCCTGCCGGAGGAGATCGGCCACGGTTCCATGCGGTTCACCTTTGGCCCGCAGAACACCATGGAGGAAGCAAAATATCTGTGTGACGT
>CAKTCY010000029.1 GCA_934540955.1 uncultured Faecalibacterium sp. | reverse complement strand
ACGACTTGATTATTTTACCACAGAAGCGGTTTTTTGTCAAGCACTTTTTTGAGAAGCTTTTGAACTTTTCTGAACTTGGAGCGCTTTAAGTTTCTCGGTGCTAACCGGAACTTTTCAGCGTCTATTGGTTCTTTTCAAGGGCTTCCTGCTGAGCTTTCAGAAGTCATTCTTTTGTCTCAGCGCTTGGCGCTCAAGTATAATACCACACCCCGCTGCGCTTGTCAACACTTTTTGACATCTTTTTTTCTATTTTCTTTGCGGAAAGGTAAACGCCCCTGTTTTTCTCCTATTATAATCATCTCCTTTTCTTGACAAGGCGGCGGGCAGAACGTATTATGGAGTCATCCAAGCATCCTGTATAAGATAGCTATACTTATTATATAAAGGAGAAGCACCATGTCCTGTGTCAACATCCGCGGCTGCCGCATCGGGGAGGGCCGTCCCAAGGTCATTCTGCCCATTGTGGAGCGCACCGAAGCTGCTATTCTGGAAAAGGCCGCACAGTTTTCAACCTTGCAAGCCGACTGTGTGGAATGGCGGGCAGACTGGTTCGAGGGCTTTCAGTCTCCCGCTGCCATTGCCCGCTGCATACAGAAGCTGCGGGTCGCCCTGCGGGACAAGCTTCTGCTGGTGACCTTCCGCACCAAGGCAGAGGGCGGCGAACAGGCGTTCTCCCATCCCGAATACCTTGCCTTTCTGAGCCTGATCCTCGACACCGACTGCGCCGACCTGCTGGACGTTGAATTCTTCACCGCCGGGGCAGACCTGCCCAAGCTGGTGGAGCAGGCACATTCTGCCGGGGTGGCGGTAGTGTGCTCCAGCCACGATTTTGCCAAGACCCCGCCCCGGGCAGAGCTCGTTTCCCGCATGGTGCAGATGCAGCAGGCCGGAGCCGACCTGCCCAAGCTGGCTGTAATGCCCCAGTGCCGCACCGATGTACTGGAACTGCTGGCCGCTACCGCTGAGATGGCAGACCTTCACACGGAAACGCCGGTCATCACCATGAGCATGGGAGCGCTGGGCGCGGTGAGCCGTCTGGCTGGGGAGGCCTTTGGCTCTGCTATGACCTTTGCAAACCCCGGGCAGGCAAGTGCACCGGGGCAGGTGTCGCTTGACATCGTAAATGAAGTGCTGGATACACTGCATTCGTAACCAATAAATCGGGATTTTCGCCTTCGCAACTGTCGGTTGACAAAGTTCTATGAGAAAATGGTGGCAATGCAACCGCTATTTTTGTTAGATTAAGTAAAAAAGAAAGGCGGTGTTTTGCAATGAATATGGCAGACAGAATACAACATTTACGAAAGAGCAAGGGAATTTCGCAGGAAGAACTTGCTGATAAGGTTGGTGTATCGAGACAAGCAGTTTCTAAATGGGAGTCAGAACAAAGTACACCAGACATCGAAAAGGTCATTTTATTGAGCAATTTTTTTGATGTAACAACAGATTATTTGTTGAAGGGAATAGAACCAATAACAGAAAACGGTACTGAAAGAAGTGATGCTCGCATCTTTTCTTTGATAGGTAGTGTGTTTAATTTTATTGGCTTAGTAGTAGCCATTATGATTTGGGACAAAGAGCAAACCTCAAGTTCTGTTGCAGTTGGACTAATTTTAATGGCTGTCGGAATTATGGCATTCGTAATAGGACAGTTTATAGGTGATAACAAAGAAAAGGCTTCATTTTTGTTTTGGATTGTTAATGTATGGATACTTATCTTAATGCCAATTTCTTGTATTTTTAATTTTCTTCAAGGTATTAAGTTTGGGCATTGGTGGACATTTACACCAATACCGCAGCTTGGAAATTCCATCGTTTCCTATGTGTTATGTTGGGGATTTTATCTTATGTTTTGTATCGTAGTAGATTTTCTTCTAATTAAACATTCAAAGCGATAAATTCCAGTTTGTCGCACATCCCGCCTAAAACACAAACCGGAACGATCTTCCCTTTTTCGGGTGGATCGTTCCGGTTTTTATGTTATATTGAAAATCGTTTTATGCCAGCTTTGCTTCCAGACGGGTGCGGATGGCCTTGATAAAGCCCTCGCTGTCTACAGCGGTGGGGGTGATGCCCTCTGCCAGACCGCACAGGTCCTTGGTCATGATGCCCTCGTTCAGGGTCTGCAAGCTTGCGGCCTCCAGTGCCTCGCCAAAGTGCACCAGTTCCGGCAGATTGTCCAGTTCGCCGCGCTTCTTGAATGCGCCAGACCATGCAAAGATGGTGGCCATGGGGTTGGTGGAGGTCTTTTCGCCCTTCAGATACTTATAGTAATGGCGGGTGACGGTGCCGTGGGCGGCCTCGAACTCGTACTTGCCGTCCGGGCTGACCAGCACGCTGGTCATCATTGCCAGAGAGCCAAAGGCGGTGGAGACCATATCGCTCATCACATCGCCGTCGTAGTTCTTGCAGGCCCAGACAAAGCCGCCCTCGCTGCGAATGACGCGGGCAACGATATCGTCGATGAGGCTGTAGAAGTAGGTGATGCCTGCGGCCTCGAACTTTTCCTTATACTCGGCATCGTAGGTCTCCTGGAAGATATCCTTGAAGGTGTGGTCGTACTTCTTGGAGATGGTATCCTTTGCGCCGAACCACAGATCCTGCTTCACGTCCAGTGCGTAGTTGAAGCAGCTGCGGGCAAAGCTGCGGATGGAATCATCCTTGTTGTACTGCCCCTGCAGCACACCGGCACCCTCAAAGTCAAAGACGGTGGCGCGCTGCTGGCTGCCGTCTGCGCCGGTGAACACCAGCTCAGCCTTGCCTGCACCGGGAATGCGGAACTCGGTGCACTTATACACATCGCCGTAGGCGTGGCGGGCGATGGTGATGGGCTTTTTCCAGTTCTTGACCACCGGCTGGATGCTGTCGATCATAATGGGTGCGCGGAACACGGTGCCGTCCAGCACAGCGCGGATGGTGCCGTTGGGGCTCTTCCACATCTCGTGCAGCTTGTACTCCTCCACGCGCTGAGCGTTGGGGGTGATGGTGGCGCACTTGACCGACACACCATACTTCTTGTTGGCGAGGGCGGCATCCATGGTCACCTGATCTGCGGTGGCATCGCGGTTGGGCAGGCCCAGATCGTAGTACTCAGTCTTGAGGTCCACAAAGGGGAGGATCAGCTCGTCCTTAATCATCTTCCACAGGATGCGGGTCATCTCGTCGCCGTCCATCTCCACCAGCGGGGTCGTCATCTTGATCTTTTCCATAGCAGGTTTCCCTTTCCTCTATCGGTTTTGTATTTTATGCCCCATGCCGGGGCGTTCCGGTTATTTGCGGTAGGCGGCTGCCAGCTTTTCAAAGGCGGGCAGGCTGCGCTTTACCTTTTCGGTGTCGATGCAGTAGGCAAGGCGCACATAGCCCTTTACCCCAAAGCTGTCGCTGGGCACCAGCAGCAGGTCGAATTCCCGGGCTTTCTGACAGAAGGCGTTGGCGTCCTCTTCCAGTGCCTTGGGGAAGATATAGAAGGTGCCGCCCGGGCGCTCCACTTCAAAGCCCAGCGCGGTGAGTTTTTCGTACAACAGTTCCATGTTGGTCTGGTAGACCGAAAGGTCACTGGTCACCTTCTGGCAGCGGCTGACCGCCCGCTGGATGATGCTGGGCGGGCAGTTGTGGCCGGTAAAGCGGGAGATCTGGCTCATCATGTCCACAAGGATATCCTCCCCCTCGCACCCCGGGCGCACCGCCACATAGCCCAGACGCTCGCCGGGCAGGCTCAGGCTCTTGGAGTAGGAGAAGCAGGTCAGGGTGTGGGGGTAGAACGCCGCCGGGTAAGGCACGGTCTTGCCGTCAAACACGATGTCCCGGTAGGGCTCGTCACTGACCAGAAAGATGTTGTGACCGTACTGGGCGCTCTTTTCGGTCATGATCGCCGCCATGCGGGTCAGGGTGTCGGCAGAGTAGACCACGCCGGTGGGGTTATTAGGGGTGTTGATGAGCACACAGGTGACCTTTTCGGTCAGCATCTGTGCAAAGGCCTCCAGATTGGGCTGGAAGGTGGGTACCTGCGGGGGAACCACCCGCAGCACTGCGCCGGTACCCGCCACATAGGGGCCGTACTCCGGGAAGTAAGGCGCAAAGGTCAGCACCTCGTCCCCGGGCTGGGTCACCGCCCGGATGGCGTGGGCAATGGCACCCGCCGCGCCGGTGGTGGGGAAGATGTGCTTTTGCGCGTAGGGCAGACCGAAGGTCTCGGTCAGATGCGCCGCCACCGCGGTGCGGAAGCCCGGGTCGCCCTGACTGGGGCAATAGCCGTGCAGGCTTACCGGCTCTTCCTGTGCCAGCAGGGTCTGCATGGCTTCGGTGAACTCCGGCGGGCAGGGCACGCTGGGGTTGCCCAGTGAATAATCGAACACATTCTCGCTGCCGATCTGGGCAGCGCGCTGTCTGCCATACATGAAGGTCTCGCGGATGACGCTTTTGTTGTTCAGCATGGCGCGGTAGGTCTCGTTCAGCATACTACTTTCCCTCTGCTTTCCTTATATCGCAAAGCCTGTGCGGGGCGGCTCCCCCTCATTTATGAGCCGCAGCCGTATAGCTCTGTTCCAGCTTGATAATGCAGTTGTAGGCGGGGTCCTGTGCCTTGATGAACTGCTCCATCTGGGTCAGCAGCTCCACCTTGTCCCCGGCATAGCCCGCGGGGAGCACCAGATCAAAAAGCACATTGGTGTGGGTCTTGCCCGGCACGATGCGCAGATCATGCAGCGAGAGCGCCGGGTCCAGCTGCCGCAGCTTTTCGGTCAGGCGGCTGCGCAGCACCCCCACGGCGGCGTCCGAGGTGACGATGGGGTCATAGTGGATGGTCACCATCAGGTGGTCGTTTTTCATAAAGTCCCGCTCGATGTTGTCGATCAGGTCGTGCGCCTCCAGCGGGTCCTGCTCAGCGGGCAGCTCCACATGGATGGACGCAAACTGGTGGCCGGGGCCGTAGTCGTGCACCATCAAATCATGTACGCCCAGCACGCCGGGATAGCTCATCACGGTCTGTTCGATGTGCTCCACCAGATCCTCGCTGGGGCTTTCGCCCAGCAGCGGGCTCAGGGTATCCATCACCAGCCCCCAGCCGGAGATCAGGATGAACACTGCCACGCCCACGCCCATCAGACCGTCCAGCACGTCCCAGCCGGTCACCCGGCAGAGGATGGCGGCCACCAGCACGGCAGCGGTGCTCAGCACGTCGTTGCGGCTGTCGGCGGCGGTGGCGATGAGGGTCTCCGAGGCAATGATGCGGCCAATGGTGCGGTTGAAGCCGCTCATCCACAGCTTGACCAGAATGGACACCACCAGCACTGCCACGGTCAGCCAGCCGAACTGCACCGGGGTTGGGTGCAGCACCTTGGTGGCCGACTCCTTCAGCAGGGAAAAGCCGATGCCCAGAATGGTCACGCTGACCACCAGCCCTGCCAGATACTCAAAGCGGGCGTGACCGTAGGGATGCTCAGCATCCGGTGCCTTGGCGGCCAGCTTGAAGCCCACCAGACTGACGATGTTAGAGGAGGCATCCGAAAGGTTATTCAGTGCATCGGCAGTGATGGCGATAGAGCCGAACAGGGTGCCCACCACAAACTTGCCCAGACAGAGCAGGATATTGCACACCATGCCCACCACACTGGCCAGATTGCCGTAGGCGGCGCGGACGCGGGGATTCTGTGGGGAATCCGAGCGGCGTATAAAAAGACGGATCAAAAGCTGCGTCATAAAGGCTCCTTTCGGGCTGCGCATTTTCAGCGCGTCCCAATTTCCTTATAGTATAACATTTTACTTTATGCTTTTAAAGGCGTTTCAAAAATTTCATCCCATTACGCCGGATATCAAAGACGGTTTGGAATGGCTTCCGCTGCGCTCTAGCCATCTTCAGCGGAAAAATTATTTTAAATTTCGCGTTTGTCGCGCTCGGCGGAGCGCTCCAAACGCATTTTCACGGGAGGAGCCGTAAATGTGAACGGCAGCTGTCTTTCTTTTACCGTACAAAAAGCCCCGGCGGCCGTTGCGGTCGCCGGGGCTTTTCGGAGCTTTTGGGACTGTCTGTTCACAGTCTCTTGTAATTAAGGAGGAATGCGCAGGTTTTTATCACAGGATCGGGCTTTCGAGGTCGCCGGTATCGGCGATGCCGTGCTTCTCGGCGTAGCCGGTCAGCATCAGGGTCAGCGCGCCGTCACCGGTCACATTGCAGGCGGTGCCGAAGCTGTCCTGCAGGGCGAAGATGGCCAGCATCAGAGCAGTACCGGCGTTGTCGAACATCAAAACACCGGTGATCAGACCCAGAGAAGCCATGACGGTGCCGCCGGGCACGCCGGGTGCGCCGATGGCGAAGATGCCGAGCAGCAGGCAGAACAGGATCATGGTGCCAACGCTGGGCAGTTTGCCGTACAGGATCTTGGAAACGGTCATGCAGAAGAACACCTCGGTCAGCACAGAGCCGCACAGGTGGATGTTGGCAAACAGGGGGATGCCGAAGCTCACCATGTCCTTACGCAGCACCTTGCTCTTGCGGGCGCACTCCAGCGCCACACCCAGCGTAGCAGCACTGGACATGGTGCCAACAGCGGTCAGGTAAGCGGGGCCGTAGTGACGCAGCACTTCCCAGGGGTTCTTGCCGGAGTACGCACCGGCCAGCAGGTACAGCACAGCCAGCCAGATGTAGTGGCCGACCATGACGATGACGATGATCTGCAGGAAGGCGGGCAGCTGATGGGTGATGGTGCCCTCGTAGCTCAGGCCGCAGAAGGTAGCGGCAATGTAGAAGGGCAGAACGGGGATGATGACCTTGCTCACGATGTCCAGCACGATGTTCTGGAACTCGGCAAGGAAGTCGCAGGTCAGCTTGCTGTTGGTCCAGGTGGCAGCCAGACCCACCAGAACGCTCAGCACCAGAGCGCTCATGACGCTCATGATCTGGGGAATGTTCAGCTCAAAGACGACGCCCGGCAGCTCGCGCAGGCCGGCAACGTTGTTGTCGATGGACAGGTGGGGGATCAGGCCGTAGCCGGCGCCCATGCTCATGAAGGCTGCACAGACAGAGGACACATACGCGATGACGATGGCCACTGCCAGCAGGCGGGAAGCGTTTTTGCCCAGCTTGGTGATGGACGGGGCAATGAAGCCGATGATGATCAGCGGCACACAGAAGGTGATGAGCTGACCCATGATGTACTGCAGGGTCACCACAACGCCCATAATGCTCTCGTTGAACAGCTGGCCAAGGATGATACCAACAAAAATGCCCAGCAAAAGCCGGAAGGGCAGACTATTGAATAGCTTTTTCATAACTTTAGTACCTCTTTCTTTTTCCCCGGAAAGGGGCTGGGTGGGGAGACTTATTCCGTCTCCGGGAGGTGTTTGTTCAGCATCAGATCAAGGATCACGCTGTCGCTGGTGCCGTGGGTGCTCAGGGTGGCAAAGTTGTCCAGCGTATACTCCACATTGTGCTCCACGATGCCGTCGGTGCTCTGCACCCGCACGCCGCGCACGCCCATGGCAGCTGCCTGACAGGCGGCGTTGACGCAGGTGGAGATCTTCAGCGCACAGTCGGCCTTTGCGCCGTCGCATACCATGCCGGTGATGTTGCCCACCATGTTCTGGATGGTGCAGCATACCTCGTGGTAGCCGCCGCCCAGCAGGTAGGCAATGCCGCAGGCCGCGCCGGTAGCGGCAACGGTAGCGCCGCAAAGGTTGCTCAGGCGGCCGAACTTTGCCTTGATGCGGATCGCGATCAGGTTGGAAAGGGTCACGGCACGGAGCATCTTCTCCTCGTCGATATCCAGCCAGCGGGCAGTTGCCACAACAGGCATGGTAGCCGTAATGCCCTGATTGCCGCTGCCGGAGTTTGCCACAACAGAGACCGGCGCGCCTGCCATGCGGGCGTCCGCACCGGCAGAGGCGGCGACCATGGCGTTGGTGGTCAGGTCACGGGTCATCAGACCCTTGCGGCAGTTCAGCTCCAGATTGCGGCCAATGGCAAGGCCGTATTCCTTGGCAAGACCCTCATCGCTGATGGTCGTGTTCACCTGTACGGCACTGCGGATGATGTCGATGGGGTCGTGCAGGGGGTCCAGCTCCTCAGTGCAGTAATCCCAGATGGAGCGGACGGTCAGAAGCTCTGCGATCTGCTCCGGGGGCACCGCATCGCTGTCCCCTGCTGCGGCGGGGCCTGCGTGCTGCTTGTCCAGCGTCACCACGCCGTCCTGCTCCACCAGCACCACATTGGTGTGCAGGTCCCGCACCACCGCACGTCCGGTGTGGCCGTCAGAAGTGACAAGCACCTCAACGTAAAGCTTCTGCGGCACCTGTGCCACCTCTACCTTGACCTTGCCCGCCCTGACAAGGGCTGCGGCTTCCTCCATCTGCTCCCGGGGCACATAGCTCATGACCTCCAGCAGGTGGACGGGGTCGCCGCCTACGGCACCAATGGCGGCGGCGTAATCCATGCCCTGATACGAGGTGCCCGGAATGCCCGCCGACATGGCGTTTTTGATAATGTTGATGCTGGCACGGACGGTCACGGCCTCTACCCGTGTGCCGCCCGCCTTGCGGAGTGCTGCGCCCGCCTCTGCGGCGGTGAGAGCGACTGCGCCGGGCTCCGTACAGCCCGTGGCCAGCTCCATCTCACTGTTCAGGATGCGAACGAACATCTGTTTATCCATTTGGTTCACCGTTTCTTTTCTTCCCGTGCGGGGGAGCTTACTTTACAGCAATGCACTCGATCTCCAGCGGAGCGCCCTTGGGCAGCTTGCCCACCTGCACCGCACTGCGTGCGGGATAGGGCTGCGCAAAGTACTCGCCGTACACCTTGTTCATCTCTGCAAAATCGTTGATGTCCGCCAGAAACACCGTGGTCTTGACCACATTGGCCAGCGTCATCTCCTGCTGTGCCAGAATAGCCTGAATGTTCTTGAGGGACTGTGCCGTCTGGGCGGCGATGCCTTCCGGGATCAGGCCGGTGGCCGGATCGATGGGCAGCTGCCCGGACACATAGACGGCCTGCCCCGCAGCGATGCCCTGCGAATAGGGGCCGATGGCAGCGGGAGCATTGGGGGTAACGATCACCTGCTTCATCCGATTTTCCTCCTTTTTCTTTTGTTAGGGTGTATCTGAAAACAAAGAAAATGACGAATATTTCGCAAGCACAAGCGGGATTTAAGGCAAATAGCCGCAGGAATCCTTTGTGGATTTCAAGGCTGTTTAACGCAAAATCCAGCTGTGCTTGTAGAAATAGACTAAATTTTCGACTTTTCAGATACCCCTTAGGAAGAGTTGTCCTTCCCTCGCCGACACTATCCTAACGCAATGAGAATATTTTGTCAATAATATTTTCTTATCATGAGAATAAATTGTCGCGCATGACAAAAGCTCCCGAAAAATGCCGTCACTTTGACGAAACAATGGATACAGCGCACCTTCTTATTGTAAAAATCTGTCATTTCTGCTATGATAGCAGTAGAATCCGCGTGAGAATTTTTTCTCACGCTTTCCGGCAGTACAAAAGAGGTGAACGGGATGGATGCAAGACTTGAGCCTTATCGCGTGGTGGTATCCTTTCTGGGCGAAGCGCTTGGCCCGGACTACGAGGTAGTGCTGCACGACCTTACCAGCGAGGACGGCACCATTGTTGCCATTGTCAACAACCACATCAGCGGACGCACCGAGGGTGCACCCCTTTCCAACATGGCGCTGCGCTTCATTCAGGAGCGGATGTATGAAAAGCAGGATTATCTGGCGGGCTATCAGGGCGCTTCGCAGGCCAAGGGGCGGCTGCGCTCCTCCACCATGTTCATCAAGGACAACGGCCAGCTCATCGGGATGCTCTGCGTCAACTTTGACGCCGGCAAGTACAGCCGCATCGCGCAGGAGCTGCTTGCCCTTTGCGGGGCGCACACCGAGCCCTCCTCCACCGGCATCGGGGTGGAAAACTTTGTCAGCTCCCTGCCGGACGCCGTGCAGAATGCCATTGCCGAGGTGACCGGCAGCGCCGGGCTGCCGCCCGACCGGCTGACCATGGAGGAAAAGATCCGCATCGTGGAGTCCTTGCACCACGCGGGCATCTTTTATATGAAGGGCGCCGTCAGCGAGGTCGCCGCCCAGCTGGGCTCCTCGGAGGCCACCATCTACCGCTACCTGAGCAAGCTGAAGTGACCGCTCCCCCCTCCCCGGGCTGCGGCACGCATTTTTACCAGAGTAATTCCGGACAGACTGCGCGCTGTCCGGAATTTCATTTTCGCGGAGGAGGGGCGTTAATTTTCACTTTACAAACGCTGCAAGAACCGTTACAATTACAATCAAAGCAGTGCCGCAAGGCAGTTCGTTTTCATCCACCGTGCGCAACCGTTCCGACAGCGCCGGGGCTGCGCAAAGCTCTCTTGTCAGGAGGTTTTTTGCATGAAAAAGATCACGCGCCGTACCGTTCTTCGTGCCTCGGGGCTGGCAGCCGCCTCGCTGGCTCTGTCCAGCTGTGCGCCCACCGGCAGCGCCTGTGTAGGCAACGGCTTTTCCGACTGGCTGCAGCAGACCTTCGGGAAGGGCGGCAGCGCCGCCTCTTCTGAAAGCGCCGCTGCCCCGGACGCCGGAGCGGCGTCTGAAGCCCCGGCGGAAAGCACCGACACCAGCCTGCCCGCCTACAACGCCGACCCCCTTACCGGTGAGCCGCGCCGCAGCAACGGCCGCATGGTGGGCGTGATGGTGAACAACATCAGCAACACCCAGCGGCAGAACGCCCGCCCGCAGCGCGGCATCGGCTCTGCCGACCTGCTCATCGAGAGCAAGGTGGAGGGCGGCATCTCCCGCTTCTGCGCGGTGTATTATGACGCCAATGCCATCCCGGAGGTGGGGCCGCTGCGCTCCGGCCGCGACCAGTTTTTGCAGCTGCTCATGCCGTGGCAGGCGCTGTACTACCATGACGGCGAAAGCGCCCCCTGCACCAAGTTCATCAACGTGTACAACTACTCCGGCCTGAACATCGGCGGCAAGAGCTACTTCAACACCCCCACCCACCCCCATGTGGCGCACCGCGACAGCCGCGGCCGCAACGTGGCCTACGAGCACACCGAGTTCACCTCCGGTGCCGAGATCCGGCAGGCCGCTGCCAACGCGGGCATCGGGCTGGAATACCCCTACGAGAGCACCTTCTTCCGCTTTGCGGACTACCGCACCGGCGCAGAGAACAAGATGTCCGGCGCTGCCGCCGCCAAGACCATCAACATCGTGCACTCGGACAGCTACAAGACCACCTTCAGCTACAACCGCTGGGAGCACCTTTATAAAATGTCCATGTACAGCCGCGCCGCCGGGGCTTTTGAAAACACCGTGGACGAGCTGACCGGCAAGCAGCTCGGCTTTACCAACCTGCTGGTCTGCTTTGCAGGCATCGCGGACTACCCCGGCAACTCCGGCGGCGTGCAGCAGGTGGACTATGTGTCCGGCGGCGAGGCCTATTTCTTCACCCGGGGCGCCGTGCAGCGCGGCACATGGCAGAAGGCCTCCCCGGAGCACCCGCTCAAGGTCTACGCCGCCGATGGCAGCGAGCTGTGCTTCAACCGCGGCAAGACCTATCTGGCCATCGTGGACGATGACGAGTGGTCCAACTTCAACTATCAGTAAGGGGAGAAGCCCATGAAACGCAAATGGAGCCTGCGCCTTGGTGCAGCCGTGCTGTGCGCGGTGCTGCTGGGCAGCTGCGGCAGCACCGCCGCCGCGCCCGCAGAAAGCACCGCCCCGGCAGACCCGCTTACCGGGCAGCAGCTGCTGTACCCGGAGCAGCGGGCGGCGGCGGTGGTCATTGAGAACACCACCGGCAGCACCACCCAATGGGGCATCGGCAGCGCCTCGGTGGTGCTGGAAGCCCTGACTGAGAGCGGCAGCTCTACCGAGCTGTGTCTGGTGTACCCCGCCCTCGAGGCCATGCCCGTGGTAGGGCCGGTGACGCGCGGGCAGGACTTATACTGGCGGCTGCTCAGCGGGCAGCAGGTGCTGCCCATCCAGTGCGGCAGCAGCGCCTACGCCAAGCGGTATCTGGAATACTATAACCTCCGCGCGGTGGACGCGCAGGAGGTGGGACGCAACGCCTTTGTCAGCACCGGCTACAGCTGGAACACCATCCCCTTGTGGCGCACCAGCGGCAAGGCGGTCGCCTCGGTGCTGGACAGCCTGAGCATCTCTGCCGCCGTGAGCCAGAGCGCCGCCTCCGGCGAGAGCGAAACGGCTAGCGCTCTGCCCGCCCTGCTGCCCCAGCGGGACACCGGCCATCTGCCGGACACAAACGCCGCCGATGCGGTAAACGTGACCGTGAATTTCCAGTCCGGCGGCGCCACCGGCTTTGTCTATGACGATGCCCTTGCCGCCTACGAGATGCTGCACGCCGACGGCACCCCCCAGCTGGATGCCAACACCGGCACACAGGCTGCCTTTGACAACCTGCTCATCCTGTACAGCGGCTCTTCCCTGCGGGACGACGGCCGCACACTGGACTACGACCTTACCATGGGCGGCGGCGTCTGGCTGAACGGCGGGCAGCTGTGGCAGATCACATGGACGCAGGGCACAGAAAGCACCCTTGCCCTCTACGATTCCAACGGCAAGCCGCTGAACCTCCCGACAGGGCGCAGCTACATCGCCCTGCTCTCCAGCCTTACCGGGCAGGAGCTGCTGGTGCAAAGCAGCTCCGGCGAGGCGCTGGTGGGCGCCGGGTGACCCCGGCAGCGGGACGATTTTGAATGCGCTCCGCGTTGCTTTGCGCATATTCAGCGGAAAATTTATGATTATAATTTGCGACTCAGAAACGTCTGCGGACGTTTCTGAGCCGCTTTTTCACGGGAGGGGTCCCAGCGGCAAACAGCATTTGCTGCAAAAAAGAGCCATTGCACGCAATTTGTGCAATGGCTCTTTTGCTATGCTGTTACAGGTCCACCACGCTGCCGACCTCGGCGGGGGTGGTGGGCACGGGGCCCAAAGCGGCTTCGTCGGCGCCGCGGCGCACCGTAAAGATGGCGCTGCGCCCGGCGGCAAAGTCCGGGTGCCAGGTCAGCTCAAGGGTCTGCCAGTCCTCCGGCACGGCGCAGAAGCAGTGCAGCAGCGCACCGCGTCCGGCGGCAAGGTTCAGGGTGAACACCGAGGCGTCCGCCGCGTTCTCGCTGTACAGCGGGGCCGCAAAGCTGCCGCAGGGCACGCTCTGACCGTTGCAGGCAGCGGTCACGCCGGTGCCCATGCTGTACAGCTGCTCCCGGGTACGCAGACCCCGGCTTTGCAGATAGCTGGTATCCACCGGCAGGCTGGCTGCCGAGAGGTTTTCCACCGAGAGGTACACCAGCACACCGCCCAGCTCCGGTGCCGGGGCATAGCCCAGCAGTTCTACGGCAGCTTTGCCGTCCAGCAGGGCAGGCTCGCCCGCAAGACACGGCTGCTGCGCCGCAGCACAGACCCCGGTAAGCAGCGCAGCCGCAAGGCTGACCGCACCGGAACCGGCACATTTCAGGAATGACCGGCGGGAGATGGATTGGGACATGACAGCGTTCCTCCTGTGTACGATACAATAACTACCCCTTAACAATAAAGGATTCTGCGCGTTCTGTCAAGGGGCAGCGGGAAACTGTAACCCTTTCTTATTCGTAGGCCTCGTTCTCCTCGGCCTCGGCCTGCCCCTGCAGGGTGTCGGCGTAGCCAAAGGGTACGATGTCGATGGCCTCCACCAGCTTGTCCCGCATCCACAGCTGCACATCGGTCTGCACGGTGTAGCCGCAGCCCGGGTCTGCCATCCACTGCTCGGGGCGGCGGGTAGGCACGGCGCGCTGGCTGAGCATACTCATGATCACGCCGCCGTGGGTCACGCAGGCGGCCTCGGTAACGTCCATGCGGATCATGTACTCAAACAGCTTCATAAGGCTGTCGGCGCAGCGGGCGTGGAACTGCTCGGTGGGCTCTGCGCCCTCCGGCAGATAGCCGGAGCCCGGGGTGATCCACTTTTTAAAGTCCTCGTCGTGGACGAGATCCTTCACGGGTCTGCCCTCAAACTTGCCAAAACCGGCCTCCCGCAGATCGTGCACCGTAAACTGGTGGGCAGCCCCGGGGAACAGGATGTTAGCAGTCTCCACCGCACGCAGCAGCGGGGAGGAAAAAACGGTGTCTACCTGCGGGTAGGCGAACCGCTCCTTCAGCTCAGCCAACTGGGCGCGGCCCTCGTCGCACAAAGGCAGGTCGGTGCCGCTGCCGATGTACAGGCCCTGCAGGTTGCCCGCCGTCATGCCGTGGCGGATGAGATGAAGCTTGAAGGTTTTCATGGATCACACCTCTTTTGGTTTGAAATTACGGGATGGGCTTAGCCCTCGGCGTGGTTGACCTCCACGGTGGCGGGGAACACGTTCATGTCCAGACGGCAGTTGTCGCGGATGGTCACGCTGGTCAGGGCGTTGCAATCCTTGAAGGCGCCGGTCTTGATGTAGCCCACGCTCAGGGGGATGTTGACCTCGGTCAGGGCGGTGCAGCCGTTGAAAGCGCCGGCCTCGATGTACTCCACGCCGTCGGCGATGTTCACGGTGGTCAGGGCAGTGCAGTCCTTGAAGGCGGTAGCGCCCACGCTGGTAACGGTGCCCTCCACCTCAACGGTGGTGATCTGGTCGGCCTGATCTGCCCAAGGAGCCGGAGCGTCCTTGGTGAAGTTGGTCATACGGCCGGTGCCGCTGATGGTCAGAGTGCCGTCAGCCAGTGCCCAAGTCACACCCTCGCCGCAGCTGTTGTTGGTGGCAGCAGCAGTGGAAGCAGCCACAGAAGAAGCGGCTGCGGAAGAAGCAGTGGTCTTGGAGCCGCCGCAGCCGGTCAGGGCGATGGCAGCGATCAGGACGGCAGCGGCAGCGCTGCACAGACGGACTTTGCGCTCGAGTTTCATGATGAAGTTTCCTCTTTCCTATTCTTGGTTATTACCTTTTATAGCGTCTGCCTTGTCCTTCGCCGATTTGTGCGCCGGTCAAGTACAGTCGCCAAGAAGAGATTATAGCACAAACTTTAGAAAGATGGAACCACCCATTTGAAAAATTTTTGTTTCGGAAAAGACACACTTTCACAACAGCGGTCGGTTTTCTGCCGCGGCGGAAACACAAAATCTATGTGTTAATACCCATAGTTTAGCATAGATGTGGGGTACCCGGCAAGACTTTTGACAATAATGACGAAAAAAGACGAAAAATATCGGCATTTTTCTTGCTTTACAAGTCGTTTTCCAATGTGTATAATCAACCTGTTGTAAACCAAAAACAAGGATGTTACCAAAAAATAGATCCTGCGGACATTGAGGAGAGCACACCATGGAGTTCAATCGTATCATCAAGCTGCTGCGCAAGGAGCGCGGCATCACCCAAAAGCAGGCGGCAGAGGATCTGGGGGTCTCTCAGGCGCTGCTGTCCCACTACGAAAAAGGCATCCGCGAGTGCGGCTTGGACTTTGTGGTGCGGGTGGCAGACTACTATAATGTTTCCTGCGATTACCTGCTGGGGCGCAGCGCCGAGCGCAACGGCATGATGCTCTCTGCCGAGGATCTGCCCAACCCCGAAAAGATGAAGGACAACATCTACCACGGCAGCGTGCTGCCTACCATGAACAAAAAACTCATCTCCAACAGCCTGAACGTGCTCTACGCCAAGATCGGTCAGTGCCACAGCAAGGCGCTGACCACCGAGGTGAGCGCCTACCTGATGATGGCGGTTGCCAAGATGTTCCGGCTGCTCTACTCTGCAGAGCCGCATAACGCCTCCAGTATGTTCAGCATCGAGCCGCACCGCTGGCACGGCTATTCCGACGCTGTGATGCGGATGTCCGAGGCCAACGTAGAGGCTCTGCTGGACGGGCAGGACGTGAACGGCGGCGAGGGCGTCAAGGACCCCGCCTGCCTTGCCATGACCACCGAGAGCCTGACCCGGGAGTTCCCGCTGTACACGCCCAGCCTGTTAAATCTGGTCAAAACCAGCGAGACCCACGTCAAGAGGCTTTCGCCGCAGGAGTGACCCTGCTTGTGAAATTGTTGTAAAGAATCACCCCGGGCTCTTGCATCTGTGCGCCGGAAACGGTATAACCAAGGAAAGAAGAATAAGAAACTGACCCTTCAAGGAGGATTTAACATTATGTCTACTGTCATTTCCCGCCGCAGCTTTCTCAAGTGCACCGGCGTGTCCGCCGCCGCACTGGGCGCAGCCAGCCTGCTGGGCGGCTGCCAGTCCAACGGCGACGACACTGTAGTGGAGGTCAAGGTCGGCGATACCGTCCGCAACTGGAACGGCTTGGGCGTGCAGCTGACCGGTGTGTACCACCTGACGCAGGATCCCGTGCAGCCCGCAGGCTACGAGTATCTGGGTGTGCGGGTGACCACCTTCAACCGCAGCAAGACCGAAAGCTATGCCATCGGCGCACAGGGCATTGAAGCTATCAACGAGGCCTACCCCGTGCCCCCGCTGGAAAATGTGGACGCAAACTTTCAGGCCATGGTAGCCGCCACCCCGGATTTCACTGCCGTCTGCGATGGCCAGCCCGCAGCCTGCTGCGCCAATATCTCGCTGTACAACGCCAATTCTCAGAGCTTCTCCGATGTAGAGAGCCTGCCCCCGCAGGGCAGCGCCTACGTCGTGCTGATGCTCATGGTGCCCAAGGACTGGAAGCAGCTGCGGGTCACCTACGTGCCCACCTTCCTGGAGGGCAAGAGCCTGACCTTTGTCATGAACGCCTCCGATGTGATCCGCAGCTAACAAAATTGCCAGAAGCTCCGCTTAAGCTTCGTCTAAAATGCGCAATATCGCCACAAAATCTTCACATTTGTTTTGCTAAAAATTATTGACATTTTCCCTTGTTTCGCCTATTGTATAGGTAGTGCCTTATGGCAGAATCTGTATTGATGTGTCCCAAAGGAGGAACGAATATGACTGGGGAATTTTCCCGCCGCTCTTTCCTGAAATATACCGCCCTTACTGCTGTAGTTGTAGCGGGCAGCAGTCTGCTGACCGGCTGCGGCAGCTATTCCGCGATTCGGAGAGACGTTGGCACCACCAACACGGTGCTGAAGGTCGTGACCAAACTGGAGCAGGTGGAATACGATGCGGCTAACACCACCACCATCTTCAAGCTGACGGTGACCAACGGCCCCGATTCCTTGCTGCCCTTGAACGCACTGCAGGTGAATGCGGAAAACTTTGCTGTAACGGCAGACGGCTATCTGGCTGCTGAAGGTCAGAACCTGCGTGTGACCAGTCCGGATGCATTGGATCAGCAGGTCAAAAAGGGCGAGACCTGCACCTATTATGTGTACGCAAAGCGTCTGAACGCACTGGAGAAGGAGGAAGTGACCCTTACCTTCTATCCTCGTCCGCAGAAGTACAGCGGCTTCAACGCCAACTGGGTGTTGAGCAAAGACGTCCTGAAGGATGCGATCTCCACCCCTTCCAGAACCTGATCCGCTCAACTGGAAGAACATACTGGTAAAAACCGGAGGAACAAGCCATGTCTTATACATTTTCCCGCCGCGATTTTCTGAAGTATTCGGCAGCCACCGCAGTGGCTATGGCCGGTGCCGGTCTGCTGGGCGGCTGTGAATATCAGGACCCCAACAACCCTGTCAGCAAGAAAATAGGTACCTATCTCGACAGCGCTCTGCAGCTGAGAGCCGGTCTGAGAGACATGAAGATTGCGGACGGCACCTGCACCCTGACCGTCGATATCGAGTCTTCTCGTGAAAACCCCTTTAAGCTGTATCCGAGCTGCTTCTCTGTTTCCGTATCGGGTGTAGACGTAGACGCGAATAGCAAGAGCAAGACCGTCCAGCGTTATTTCAGCGTGAACGAGGGCGGTGTGAAGTTCCTGAATGCCACAAGCATTTTGATCAACGAGGATAATCCCAAGGTCGAAGGATTGAAGTTGGTCGCCCCGAACTTCCCCGACCTGCAGGAGGGCGATACCGTGCTGTTCCAGTACATTCCTGAAAGCACGATGGCCAGCTATTCCCTGAATTGGGAGATCACCAAGGAAGTGTACGATGCGTACATCAATAAGTCGACGTCCAGTTCCGGCACTGATGCAAGTACTACCACCTGACCTTTGAAGCACGACCACAGGCCGCTGCACAAGACCTTGTGCAGCGGCCTGTTTTTTGTGTAAAGCCAATTCAAACCGCGCGCCCCTTGGAGAAAACTGTTGACGGCAACCGGCTTTTTTGCTATACTATATAAGGTTTATTATGGAGATGTATCGAAGTGGTCGTAACGAGAACGACTCGAAATCCAAGTGGATGCTTCGCTAGAAATCTCCATATCGCACGAGAGAACGTCGATTTTGATGTCCTGACAGGCTTCAGAACCTGTCTGAACGATGCGTTTTCTAACAATATTCTAACATTAAATTTCTAAGATTCAAGAGGAAATCAGCAATATACAGTTTGCAATTTTCTCTCGAAATAAAACAGGGAGTAGTACTCAAGTGGTCGAAGAGGCGTGACTCGAAATCTCGTAGGCCCTGCAAGGGGCGCCAGGGTTCAAATCCCTGCTACTCCGCCAGAGGCGCAGATTCAAACGAATCTGCGCCTTTTTTGTTGCAAAATCCAACGGTGATGTTGTGACAACAATAGCGAAGATCCTACTTTGAAAGCCCGTTCTCTCCTAAATTCTCTCCAACAGGAACTTTAGCAAGTCGCCTGTTGAATCTGTTGAAAATACTACCGTTTGTTGAGACTGTTGTGGAATGCAACGGTCTTTTTACTTTTTCGTTTCTAACAGCCCGGCAATGACCCCAGCAGACCCCTGTTTGCTCTTGTAATCGAGATGTGCGTAGATGTCAGCGGTGGTAGAAAAGGTGCTGTGCCCCAGCCATTCCTGAACCTGCTTCATGGATACGCCGTTCATCACCATCAGGCTGGCGCAGCTGTGGCGCAGATCGTGGAAGCGGATGCGGGGCAAGCTATACTTCCGAAGCAGCCAGTCGAAGTGCTCCGTCACGAAGTTCGGGCGGATCAGCCTGCCTTCCTGATCGGTGCAGACGAAATCCAGATACTCGGTGCTGTAACTCTTCTTGAACAGCTTGCGGTAAAGCTGCTGCTTTTCCTTCTGCTTCAGAAGTTCTTCTTCCACAGCCGGGATCAGCGGCAGGGTGCGGCAGCTGGTCTTGTTCTTCATCACATCGCTGACCACAGGAACGTACTTGCCGTTCACCAACTGTTCCGTCACCTTGTGGTTGATGGTGATAGACTTGCGCTCAAAGTCGATAGACGACCACTTCAGCCCCAACACCTCGCTGCGGCGCAGACCATAGTAGGCCGTAATGAGGATGCACAGGTGCAGGGGGTCATCCTGCGATACTTCAAGCAGCTGCTGAACTTCATCCTTGGAGTAGAAGTTGGGACGGAAGCTGTTCTTCTTCGGGCGGTCAACTTTCAGCATCGGGTTGGTTTCCAGATAATCCTTGCGGACGGCATCCTTGAATGCTTTGCCGAAGATGGCATGGTAGTGAATGACTGTGTTTGTGGTGTAGCCCTCCAGCAAGATCTTCTCCTGAAACTCATCCAGCACCTGCGGCGTGATCTCGCACAGCTTCAAGCCCAGCGGCTCAAAATACTGCGTAATGCGCCCGGTGATCATCCGATTGTAGCTGATAAAGGTTGCAGGCTGGATGGATGCCTTGTGAACTTGCACCCACTCGTTGAGATAATCCAGAAACAGCATCTCCGATTTGCTGACGGGTTGGAGGGGCAGCGGCAGGGGCTTGGCGGTTTTAGCATCTACTTTTTCGTAGGCTCCGCCCCGCCCCGTGGGCAGTTCCCCGGTCTCATCATAGTGGAGCAATACTTCCCGGAGCATGGATTCCGCCTTGCGCTTATTGCCCCGGACGGTCAGACCTGTGGAGATCCACTTGATCTTCCGCTTGCCGTTGGCATCATAAAGATTGATCACGAAATAGAAACGTCCATTTTTCTCTTGGACAGACCCTGTAGTTTTCATCATAAACCTCCTTTGGGTCAACAGGCGTGCTGTCCGTTGCTGCACCCACAGCATACCACATCCAGCGGCGGATTTCCAGCCGGGAAGGTGCTCTGCCCGGTGAGCAGGAACTCGATCACGCTCAGCTTCGGGATACGGTAGGTGCGGCCGATTTTAAGCGCAAACAGGCGGCGGGAACGGATCAGTTCCCCGACCGTGTGGCGGTTCAGACCAAGCATCTCCGCAGCCTGCTGAAGGCTGACGGCATCGGAATAGCCGGGAAACATCTGGGAATAGGTATCGTTAAACTTCATAGACCCTCCTTGGATATGGCAGATGATCGTGCCATGAAAACTGATAATTTGAAAAAGCTTGGGTAAAACTTGAGGATAAAAGTGATATGTAAGAGAAGCCAGCTAACACGCTGACTTCCCGAAAAATATGTTAAGGTCTCCCATATTCGCCCTCGGCACCCTAGGAGTGGGGAATCGTCCGGCGGCGGGCTTACACCGCACCATTGGCATTTCAGCCACCCCGTCTTCGTCATGACCGGGCTGCGAATTACAGAAGTACCTTTTGTGAAGTACCGGACGATTGAACTATTCTGTTTTCAAGGAGCCGATTTTTATAGAAAATCTTCGGAATTTAAGGCTTCCGAAAAATTGTCCCTCTAATTGGTAGCCGACGAAAAAGGCCAAAATATAACCTGAAAAAGAAATTTGTTAAAAAGTTCTTGGAAAATATAGTTGAAGCAACCGACGAGTTAAATATTGTTAGTTTGTTGTGCAACCAACTGAGATAGACAATTTGCAACGGCAAGCGTATTCAAAGTCGAAGCACTCTTGAAAAAGATGCTCTCACTTGGTAGGCATCGAGAAAGGCCAAAACGTAGCAATGCTTTTAAAAGTTAACAAAAAAGTCGCAATTTGCATTTGCAAATCGTGCGTCTGCTGTTAAACGGAATTGTCATGATAATCATACGGGTACAAGCAAACCTTCGTAAAAGAAGACACTCCGAAGAAATAATCCCTCTATATACGAACCCTTGAAATAGGTCATTCCATAGCATCCAAGGCAATTCTGTAACCGAATTACAATAAACAGACAAAAGTGAACTCCTAAAAGAAGCCTTCATAATGTCAAAAAGTGTGTCACCTGCGGTCAGGTGACAATGTAAAGAGAACTGGCAGCAATTCCAACTCTCGCATCGCGGATAAGCTTGCAGCCCATCTGTGTCAATATGATATAGGGCTCCCATATTCGCCCCCGGCACCCTAGGAGTGGGGAATCGTCTGGCGGCGGGTTTGCACCGCACCATTGGCATTTCAGCCACCCCGTCTTCGTTATGACCGGGCTGCGAGTTACAGAAGTACCCTTTGTGAAGTACCGGACGATTAAGCTATTCTGTTTTCAGAGAACGGAGTTTTATAGAAAATCCTCGGAGGTTAAGCCTTCCGAAAAAACATCCCTCTACTTGGTAGGCATTGAAAACGGCCAAAATATAACCCGAAAAAGAAATTTGTCGAAAAGTTCTTGGAAAGTATAGTTGAAGCGGCTGCTTGATTAAAATAGCGTCGGTCTGCGGGGCGACCGATGGAGGGTTGGACTTTGCAACAACTGCAGTGCCTGAAGTTGAAAGTGGTCTTGAAAAAAGATGCCCTCAATAGGTAGCCGACGAGAAAGGCCATTCTGCACCCACAACTTATAAACTGTAACCAAGATGTAATCGTTCAAATCGATATTAGCAAAAAAGAAGGCTGGATTTCTCCAGCCTTCAAAAAGTATGTATCAATAATTTTTGCTCAGGATCTTCTCAAGCGTATCCGCAAACTTGGCATCCTGCTCCTTCGTCCGCTTTGGGCTCCCCTTGGGGTGCTTTCCGGCACGGAGGAGCTTTTTGTTTTCATACCGCCGCAGCATGAGAGCGTCTATATTGTCGGCGGTGTATTCCAGACCATTTTGATTCAGCACCCGGGCGCACTTGGCAAGGAATATACTCGCCAGCCCATAGTCCTGTGTCACGACCACATCTCCCGGTTTTACCCGGTTCACCAGCGCAAAGTCTACGCTGTCAGCCCCTTTATCGAACACCAATATCTGCGCACCCTCCCGCTCGATTTGGTGAGCTGTGTCGCACAGGATGATAACAGGAACATCAAACTGTTTTGCAATCTGCAATGTCAGGGACAACCGTCTGCATCAATCAAAATGGTCATGCGTGTTCCTCCATCGCCCACCGAAATGCTCTTGCGGTACGCAAACCAGCGTCCTTAAAGTACCCGCCGCTGTTCCATTCAAGCGTGCAGTCTACGCCACGCTCTGCAAGCCGGCTGTGCAGGGCACGGATGTTATCGCCCACCGCAGCCATGACGGCGTTTTTCGTGCGCTCTTCCTTGTCGCCAAGGCTCAGATAAATGTGCTGCGTCTGTATCGGGTGCCGCTGTTCAAACTCCATCCAGCCCGGAAACCACACCGAGGGCGAGGCGGCGGCGACACCGTAGAACTGATTTGTCTGGGTGGATGCCCACAAAGCAAACAGCCCGGCCAGCGAGTAGCCACCCAGAATGATTTTGACGTTTTCCGGGAGATCAAACTGTTGTTTCAGTGACGGAATGACCTGTTCTGTCAGAAAGCGCAGCGTGTCCGCAGCATTGCCGCCAAATCCTTGCTTTCCCCAGACAGCAAGGGCTTCCCACGGAGAAAGTGCATCGTTCCAGCTTTCCACCGGAATGGCCGCAAACAGAAAGTGGTGCGCACTCTGTGCAATAGCGGCTACCTCGCTGTCCATGCTTTGCAGTTCGTGCTCGCCAGTCATTTGGAGCAGCAGGTATTCTGCATTGGCTTCGCCGTAAATGCGGCAAGGTTTGTTCCCGATTTGCATTGTCTGTACAGTCACTGCGGCATCCTCCCGAAAAAATTTTGATAAGCCCAGTATAGCAACTGAAAAATCATTTTGCAATTCGAAAGGCGTTCGCATTCGCGGCAAGCAGTGCAAGTTGGTACCAACTTGCGATTTTTGAATTGGATTTTTCAAAATCCAAATTCAAAATGCTTGTTGGGAAATCCCAAACCCTTGAACTACATCCGACGGATGCAGGCTGCGCGTTTTTGCAAAACGTTTTTTGATGCGCCATAGGAGTGCGCAACCATCACGGAAGCGTGATGATTACAGGATTTGTGGTTCTTAGACTTATATACGTCTGCATTGCTGGCGAAAGCCGCACGGAAACTTTTCATTCGCATTGCAAACTGGGTGGCACTTTTGTATAATTGGTTCAATGAATGCACGCATAAAATCGGAGGGGCTGTCCGATTAAAAAATTCTAAAAACGCCCTATTGTAGGCCACTGGGAGGAACAATATGAACAAGCAGCAACTCGCATCGAAAATTTGGGAATCTGCCAACAAGATGCGCTCCAAAATCGAAGCCAACGAGTACAAGGATTACATTCTGGGCTTCATGTTTTACAAATTTTTGTCGGACAAGGAAGTTAAGTGGCTGAAAGAGAATGACTGGACAGACGAATATCTGCCGGATCTGACCGAAGACGATGCCGAAACGGTGGATACCGTTCGGAAGAATGTTGGCTATTTTATCGCCTATGAAAATCTGTTTTCCACATGGATCAGCAAAGGCAGCGACTTCAAGGCTGACGACGTAACGGTGGCATTGCAGGCATTCAGTCGACTGATCGACCCGCACCACAAAAAGGTGTTTGACGGTGTCTTTGCTACGCTGCAAACCGGCCTGTCCAAACTGGGTGAAAGCTCCGGAGCGCGAACAAAGGCCATTCGCGACCTAATCTATCTCATCAAAGATATTCCCATGGACGGCAAGCAGGATTATGATGTTCTCGGCTTTATCTACGAATATCTGATCAGCAACTTTGCAGCAAACGCAGGCAAGAAGGCCGGCGAGTTCTACACGCCGCACGAAGTTTCGCTGCTCATGTCTGAAATCGTGGCGTACCACCTGAAAGATCGGGAAGAGATCAAAATTTACGACCCCACCAGCGGTTCCGGCTCGCTGCTAATCAACATTGGTCAGTGTGCCGCACGGTATATGGGCAATGGCAACAACATCAAATACTATGCACAGGAGTTGAAGGAAAATACCTACAACCTGACCCGCATGAACCTTGTCATGCGCGGCATTCTGCCCGACAACATTGTAACGCGCAACGGCGATACGCTGGAGGAAGATTGGCCGTACTTTGAAGAAAACGACCCGGTCAACACCTACGACCCGCTATTTGTGGATGCGGTGGTATCAAATCCCCCATATTCGCAGGCATGGAATCCGAACGACAAAGAGAGCAATCCACGCTTTTCGAATTACGGCCTTGCCCCCAAAGGCAAGGCAGACTACGCCTTTTTGCTGCACGACCTGTATCACATCCGCAATGACGGCATTGTGACCATCGTTCTGCCTCACGGTGTTCTGTTCCGTGGCGGTGAAGAAGGTACGATTCGCCAAAAACTGATTGACTGCAACAACATTGATGCAGTCATCGGTCTGCCCGCCAATATTTTCTTCGGCACAGGCATTCCCACCATCATCATGGTGCTGCGGAAGAATAAAAAGGATTCGGACGTTCTGGTTATTGATGCGTCCAAAGGTTTTGAAAAGGACGGCAAAAACAACAAGCTACGTGCCTGTGACATCAAACGCATTGTGGACGCTTATAAGGAACGCCCGGAGAAAATCGAAAAGTTCGCCCGCAGAGTGTCCTACGCGGAGATCATTCAGAACGATTACAACCTGAACATTCCCCGGTATGTGGATTCCTCGGAAAAGGCTGAGAGTTGGGATATTTACGCTTCTATGTTTGGCGGCATTCCCGAGGCCGAACTGCAAGACCTGTCTGCCTACTGGACAGCATTCCCGCACCTGAAAGCGGCTCTGTTCAGCCCGGACAACGAAGCCTATTGCCGTCTGAATGTGGCCAATTTGAAGAACGCTGTTCTGTCCCACCCGGACGTGGTGGCGTTCAAGACCGCTTTCCAGAATGCTTTCGGTGACTTTGA
Organism: uncultured Faecalibacterium sp.; assembly: GCA_934540955.1. GTDB lineage: Bacteria > Bacillota > Clostridia > Oscillospirales > Ruminococcaceae > Faecalibacterium. The sequence continues at coordinate 1,005 of CAKTCY010000029.1, read as the reverse complement.
TGCCTACTTGAAGTCCGCACTCATCGACGGCATGACGCAGCTGAATGCTGCCGGCGAGGAAGAACGCCTGAGCCGGGAAATCTTTGCACGGCTGGCAGGAATTCCGCTGGTTGACCGCTATGCGGCATACCAACTTTTGGACGATGACTGGAAGAAAATTGCCATCGACCTTGAAATTATCCAGACCGAGGGTTTTGCCGCAACCAAACAGGTAGACCCCAACATGGTGCTGAAAAAGGATTCCGAGGTACAGGACGGCTGGGTGGGTCATGTGCTGCCCTTTGAGCTGGTGCAGAGCGTTAAAATGCACGAGGAAGTGGCAGCACTACGGGCAAAGGAAACCAGACTTTCCGAGATTGCCGGAGAATATGAAAGCTATCTGGACGAACTGAGCGAGGAGGACAAGGAACAGGATTTTGTCAACGATGGTGCCTTTGTTCCCGCTGAAGTCAAAAAGGCCATCAAGGCGCGGGAGGTAGAACCTGCCACTTTGAGCATTCTGAAGGATGTGGACGCGCTGTTTGCCGAGGAAAAGACCCTGAAAAAGCAGGTCAAGGACGACAGTGCGGCACTACACCAGCGCACCAAGAGCGTGATCGAGCACCTGACCGATGAAGAAGTGCGTGACTTGCTGCACTGCAAGTGGATCTTGCCCCTGATGGAAAATCTGAACAGCCTGCCGGATGCCGTTCTGGACGATTTTGTAAAGCAGCTGGATGCCGTCTGCAAGAAATATGAAACCACCTTTGAGGACGTAGAGAGCCAGATCGCCGATACCGAGCACGAATTGCTGGGGCTGCTGGACGATCTGCAGGGAAATGAATTTGATATGCAGGGCATTGCAGAACTCAAAAAGTTGCTGGGAGGTGAATGATTATGCAGGATAACGAGAAAAAACCTGCCCTCCGGTTTAAGGGCTTCACTGACCCTTGGGAACAGCGTAAGCTGGGTGAAATTGCAAAAGAGGTAGTCAGAAATGACCCTGCATCTGATGCACCGATTATG
>CAKTCY010000028.1 GCA_934540955.1 uncultured Faecalibacterium sp. | reverse complement strand
AGCTTTGGCTACCACCCCTACTTTACCGCCTCCAAGCTGGAGAACGTGGAGTTCGACATCAAGTGCGCCACCTGCTCCGAAAACGCCAAGGGCGAGCAGCCCGCCGCCCCGGAAAAGATCACCCTCACCCGCAAGGAGGGCGCAGACAACACCATCTGTCTGCTGACCGGTGTGCAGTTCCCCATGACCTTTACCGACAAGGGCAACGGCCACAAGGTGACCGTGGACGCCGACGAGACCTTTGACAACGGCGTGCTGTGGCAGCAGGATGCCGAGAGCTTTGTCTGCATGGAGCCGTGGAACGGCTGGGCCAACAGCGTGAACGAGGACGGCAAGCACGAGGTGCTGGAGCCGGACGAGGCCATGACCAGCGAGTGGAGCATCACCATCGAGAAGGCCTGAAAAATTTTCTGAATAGCATTTTTTAGCAAAAACGGGCAGCCCGCGGGCTGCCCGTTTTTGCGCCTTTTGGGGCGGGAAACATAGCCGGTATGTAAAAATGATATCAGAAACTGCCGTAAAATGTATTATAATAGAGCCCGAAAAGAGGGTAAAAGTATGAAAACAAAGCATCGCGGACAAATGTCCGAGTCCTTTCTTACGGCGGTGTTCCTTTCGCTGTCCGGCGGCCTGCAGGATGCCTACACCTATCTGTTCCGGGGCAAGGTGTTTGCCAATGCCCAGACCGGCAATATCGTGCTGCTGAGCGCCAATATCATGGATGGCCGGTGGGATAAGGTGCTGCACTATCTGGTGCCTTTGTGCGCCTTTGCGCTGGGAGTTCTGGCTGCGGAAAAAATGCGGGAGCACTTTCAGGCAATGCAGCGGCTGCACTGGCGGCAGCTGGTGGTGCTGGGCGAGGTGCTGCTGCTGTTCGCGGTGGGCTTTCTGCCCCAATCACAGAACCTGCTGGCCAACGCCATCGTTTCTTTTTCTTGTGCCATGCAGGTGCAGGCCTTCCGCAAGGTGGACGGCTATGCCTTTGCCAGCACCATGTGCATCGGCGACCTGCGCAGCGGCGTGGAGGCCTTCTGCCTCTGGCGCAAGACCCACGAGCCCCGCGCAAAGGACAGGATGGTGCGGTACTTCGGCATCATTCTGCTGTTCGCGCTGGGGGCAGGGCTGGGCAGCAAGAGCGCGGCGCAGCTGGGCGGCAGAGCCATCTGGCTCTCCTGCTGCTTTTTGCTGGTCAGCTTTGCGCTGATGTTCATCCGGGAGGAGCTGGAGGAGAACCCGGTCATCGAAAAAGACCTGACTGCCATTCGGCAGGAGACCCGGGAGATCGACCGCACCCTGAAGCAGGAGCTGCAGGAAGAGCAGCGGGAACTGAAACAGAGCGCCCGGAAATAAGAGAAAAGGGGCTGCTGCACCAATGGCGTGCAGCAGCCCCTTGCTGTATCGGCTTTATTTGCGTTCTGTGCTCCGGGCACCGGCCTTGGTCAGCAGCTGCTGGAACTTCCGGGCGGCGGTGTTCAGCGGGCGGTGATGGTCGTAGACAAGGCAGATGGAGCGGGAGGGGATGATCTCCTGCAAATGCAGCTGCACCAGCTCTCCGCTGGCCAGCAACGGCGCTGCCATGGGCTCCGGCATAAAGGCAAGTCCCAGCTCGCTTTTGACCAGCGTGAGCATCTGGTCGGTGGTGGCGGCCTCGGTGTCCGGCTTCAGCACCGCGTCGTGCTCCAGAAAGAACTGCCGGTAAAAGCTGCGGGTCATGCTCTCCTCGTTCAGGCAGATCAGGGGATAACCGGCCAGCTCCTTCAGGCTCAGGGTCTGGCTGGCCAGCGCCGTAAAGGTCCTGCCGCCCACAAGGACCTCGTAAAAGGGCATCAGCTCTACCATTTTTAGCCCATTTTCCACCTCTGCGGGGGTGGTCACGATGGCAAAATCCACCTCGCCGTTGCGTACTGCCTGCACCGCCTGCGGGGTGGAGTGGTTGGAGATGCGCAGCCGGATGCCCGGGTACTCGGTGTGGAAGGCGCGCAGCTTTTCAGACAGGTAGATGTTCAAGGCAGTCTCGGTGGCGCTGATGCTGATGGCACCGTGCTCCAGCGTGGCGCTGGCGCTCAGTTCCTCCTCTGCATCCTGGATCTGCACCGCCGCCGAGGCAATGCGGGAATACAGCAGCTCTCCCTCCGGCGTCAAGGTGACGCCCCGGTTGGAGCGGATGAACAGCACGCAGTTCAGCTGGCTTTCCAGCCGGTTCATGGCGTGGGTGATGTTGGGCTGGTTGTTGCCCAGCACCCGCGCCGCGCGGGTAAAGTTCTGATATTTTGCCACATAGTAGAAGATCTTGTAGTATTCCCAGTCCACATACATGGGTGCAGCCCCTCTTTCCTGTCGGGCTTCCGGCGCGGCCTGCGGCAGAAGCGGCTTTATGCTCTTCTTGTATCATAGCACGGCGCGCCGGAATTGCAAGCGCTTTTTACGGCGCGGCTGTGCCGGATGCGGGCAGCAGCCTCTGCAATGTAAAAAACATATTGCTGCTATACACAGGATACTTTTTACATATTCTCTACACGCTCGTATAATATACACCGCGAACAGGAATCAAGAATGAAAAAGAAGGTAAATGAAGTTTATGCTGACCGCTGTTACTGGAATCAACTGGGGCGATGAGGGCAAGGGCCGCGTCATCGACCTGCTGGCCGAAAATGCCGATATCGTTGCGCGCTATCAGGGCGGCAACAATGCCGGCCATACCGTTGTGACCGAGAAGGGCAAGTTCATCCTGAATCTGCTGCCCTCCGGCATCCTGCACCCGGAGGTGACCTGCGTGCTGGGCACCGGTATGGTGATCGACCTTGAGCATCTGGCCGGGGAGATGGAGGCCATCGAGGCGCGCGGCGTGAAGGTGGAGCCGGAGAACCTGAAGCTCTCCGATAAGGCTACCATCTCCATGCCGTGGCACAAGGTACAGGACGGGCTGGAGGAGGACCGCCTTGCCAAAAAGGGCAGTGCGTTCGGCTCTACCCGGCGCGGCATCGCCTACGCGTACAGCGACAAGTACCGCAAAAAGACCCTGCGTCTGGGCGACCTTCTGCATTTGGACGAGGAGCGCACCCAGAACCGTCTGCACATGATCTTAGACGCCAAAAATATGGAGCTGGCAGGCTGCTACCATCAGGAGCCCATGAGCTACGATGCCCTGCTGGACTGGTGCAGGCAGCAGGCTGCGTACTTTGCGCCCTTCATCTGTGATGTGGGCACTTTCTTGCAGCAGGCGCACGACAGCGGCAAGCGTATCGTGCTGGAGGCGCAGCTGGGCGCAATGCGGGATATCGACTACGGCATCTTCCCGTTCACCTCCAGCTCCAACACGCTGGCAGCCTACGCACCGCTGGGTGCGGGCATCCCCAACTGCAAGCTGGACCATGTGGTGGGTGTGCTGAAAGCCTACTCCACCTGTGTGGGCGCTGGCCCCTTTGCGGCAGAGAACGCAATGGGCGAGGCGTGGAACGAAAAGCTGCGCAAGGCCGGCGGCGAGTACGGCGCGGCTACCGGCCGTCCCCGCCGGGTGGGTCCCTTTGACTGCGTTGCCAGCCGCTACGGCCTGCAATGTCAGGGTGCGGATAAGATCGCGCTGACCAAGCTGGATGTGCTGAGCGGCATGAAGCAGATCCCGGTCATCACCGGTTATAAGCTGGACGGTGTGGAGGTCCCCCGCTTCGACACCCTGTCCGACCTTGACCGTGTGCAGCCGGTGGTCACCCTGCTGCCGGGCTGGAACAAGGATATCTCCGGCTGCCGCAGCTGGGCAGAGCTGCCCAAGGAAGCCAAGGCCTATGTGGAGTTCCTTGAAAAGCAGCTGGGGCACGAGATCCAGTTCGTTTCCACCGGCGCGGAGCGCGAAAGGTTTGTGCTGAAGGGAGAATGGCTGTGAGACATTTTATTGAGCCCGGCAGCTTTTCTCTGGCCGAGCAGCTGGCACTGCTCGACCTTGCCGACCGGATGGAGGCCGACCCCGCGCCCTACGCCCATCTGTGCGACGGACGCATTCTGGCCACTTTGTTCTACGAGCCCAGCACCCGCACCCGGCTTTCCTTTGAATCCGCCATGCTGCGGCTGGGCGGCAAGACGCTGGGCTTTGCAGGGGCCCAGCTTTCCAGCGCCAGCAAGGGCGAAACGGTGGCCGATACCGCCCGCGTGGTAAGCAACTATGCAGACGTCATTGCCATGCGCCACCCCAAGGAGGGCGCACCGCTGCGGGCGTCCATGTATGCGCGGGTGCCGGTCATCAATGCAGGCGATGGCGGCCACGCCCACCCCTCCCAGACCATGATCGACCTGATGACCATCCGCCAGCGCAAGGGGCGGCTGGATCATTTGACCATCGGCTTCTGCGGCGACCTCAAGTTCGGCCGGACGGTGCACTCCCTCACCGCCGCGCTGAGCCAGTTCGAGGGCAACCGGTTCGTGTTCATCTCGCCTGAGGAGCTGCGCATCCCGCAGTACGTCAAGGACGAGACTCTGACCCCGCTGCACCAGGACTATAAGGAGACTGCCGACCTTGAGGCCGAACTGCCCGGTCTGGATGTGCTGTACATGACCCGCATCCAGAAGGAGCGCTTTTTCAACGAGGAGGACTATCTGCGGTTGAAGGGCTGCTATGCGCTGGACGAAAAGCTGCTGCAGTTGGCACCGCCCACCATGCCGGTGCTGCATCCGCTCCCCCGTATCGACGAGATCAAGCCGGACGTGGACAACGACCCCCGCGCCGCCTATTTCGATCAGGTGCATAACGGCGTGTATATCCGCATGGCAATTATTCTGGCACTGCTGGGCATCCCCGACCCGCTGACCGGGAAAAAGGTGCTGGAAAGTATATAAGTTGGAAAACAGGGCTGCTGCACAAAACCTCGTGCAGCAGCCCTGTTTTTGTGTCTGGCATTTTTGCAGGCTCGCCCTTTACGACCCCTCCCGTGAAAATGGGTTTCAGAAACGCCCGCAGGCGTTTCCGAAACCCGAAATTATAAATAATTCTTCCGCTGAATATGTGCAAAGTGCAACAACGACGACCGCCGCCAGTGGCGGAAACAGGGAGGAGTTGTTGGGGCAGCGGCCAGTAAGACGCGAGTGCCGTTCAAGGCACGAAGCGGATGCTGGGTGCCGCAACCCGGAAGCGGCGCGCATTCCCAATCGTCCCGCTACCCCCGAAAGGGCGGGTCCGGCATAAAGATCATGGTGCCCCGGGCGGAAAAAAGCAGCTGCGGCATCATGCAGCTGTACCCCAGCCACAGCACCGCCAGAATGCACAGCACCAAGAGCACCCGGCGCAAAAGTACCGGATGCCGGGCGGGGGAATGTCGTTTTCTGCGGTCTCGCTGCATAGGCTGCGCCCTCCTTTTTCAAGGCTCTGCCCAGCTTATGCCGCAGCAGAAGGAATTGTGCACCGGCGGGGTTTGTGGTAAGATAACAGGGAAGAACCACGGAGGAACTGCTTATGCTGACCATTACACTGCTGGGTACGGCTGCTACTATGCCGCTGCCGGAGCGCGCCCTGACCGCCGCTGTGGCGGAGTGCGGCGGGCACAGCCTGCTGCTGGACTGCGGCGAGGGCACCCAGACCGCCGCCCGCCGCGCCGGGGTGAACCTGATGCGCGCGGACGCCATCTGCCTGACCCACTACCACGGGGATCATATTTTTGGTCTGCCCGGGCTTTTGCAGACCCTTGGGGCGCAGGGACGTACCCGTCCGCTGACCCTGCTGGGGCCGGAGGGGCTTTTGGAGGTCTGGCGGGCGGTGTATGCCCTGACCGGGCCGCTGCCCTACGCGGTAAAGCCGCTGGTCTGCCGCGCCGGACAGCCGGTGGCGCTGGAAACGCTCTCGGCGGGGTGGCCCGCCGGGGCGGCGCTGCTGCCGGTGGCAACAAAGCACCGGGTACGCAGTCTGGGCTACCGGCTGGAGCTGCCCCGGGCGGGCAGATTCGACCCGGAAAAGGCGCGGGCGCTGGGCGTACCGGTGACCCAGTGGCGGCTTTTGCAGCGGGGACAGGCTGTCCCGCTGGCAGAGCGCACGGTGCAGCCCGCCGAGGTGCTGGGCGCACCCCGCAAAGGGCTGCGGTTCGTCTTTTCCGGCGACAGTGCGCCCTGCCTGGCGCTGGAGCAGGCGGCGCAGGGGGCAGACCTGCTGCTCTGCGATGCCACCTATGCCCTGCCGGAGCAGCAGGAGCAGGCCGCGCAGTGGGGGCACAGCACCTTTGGCCAAAGCGCAGCGCTGGCGGCAAAAGCCGGGGCAAAGCGGCTGTGGCTGGTGCACTATTCCCCCATGATCACCGACCCGGAGGAACAGCTTGCACAGGCGCAGAGCATCTTCCCGGCGGCAGAATGCGGCTTTGACGGCAAGCGCATCACCCTGCATTACGAGGAGAACGAGGAATGAAGCTGACACTTGACCCCGGGGCAGCTGCCCTGCTGGACACCCTGCACGCGGCGGGCTACGCAGCCTATGCCGTGGGCGGCTGCGTGCGGGACAGTCTTTTGGGGCGCACCGCCCACGACTGGGACCTGTGCACCAGTGCCCTGCCGCAGCAGGTGATGGAGCTGTTCGGGGCAGAGCAGTGCATCCCCACCGGCTTGCAGCACGGCACGGTCACCATCAAATACGGCGGGCAGCTGTACGAGACCACCACCTTCCGCACCGAGGGCAGCTATACCGATGGCCGTCACCCGGACGCAGTGCAGTTCGTACCGGACGTGCGGGAGGATCTTGCCCGGCGGGATTTTACCATCAACGCCATGGCGTATAATGAAGCCGAGGGTCTGGTAGACCCCTTTGGCGGGCAGACAGATCTGCAAAACGGTTTGCTGCGGGCGGTAGGCGAGCCGCAGCAGCGCTTTACCGAGGATGCGCTGCGCATTCTGCGGCTGTACCGCTTTGCCGCAAGGTTCGGCTTTGCGCTGGACGCAGCCACCGCCCGGGCAGCGCGGCAGCTGGCACCGCACCTAGACTGCATCTCTGCCGAGCGCATTCAGGAGGAGCTGGCAAAGCTGCTGGCTGCCCCGCAGCCGGGGGTGTATCTGGAGCCCGCCGTGCTGGCGGTGGTGCTGCCGGAGCTGACCCCGGAAGCCCTGACTGCCGCAAAGCCGGTGGTGGATGCCTGCCCGGTGGGAGTGGAAAACCTGCCGGTGCGCTGGGCGGCGCTGCTGGGCGCTCTGGGCGAGACCGACACCCGCCGGGTACTCAAGCGGCTGCGCTGCTCCAACGCCTGCATCGAGGAGACCGCAGTGCTGGTGCGGGAAACGGCAGGGGAGGGCGTGTGCGGGAGCTTTCTCCTCGGACACGAGTTCGAGTTGCGGCACCCAACGGATGCTTCGTGCCTTGAGCAGCACTCGCATCCTGTTGGCCGCTGCCCCAACAGCAACTCCTTGTTTCCGCCGCAGGCGGCAGTCGTTGCTGTTGCAAGCCATTCCATCGCCCGCCCTACTGCCTGCGGCAGCAGGGTCCCACCCCAGCGGACGGTCCTCGGAGAAACTCCCGCACACGCCCCGGAACGCGCCAGTGACATCCATCTCCGGCAGCTTTTAGGCCGGTACGGGCTGTGCACCGTGGAGCGGCTGTGTGCGCTGTGGGCGGCGCTGCACCCGCAGAATGCCCCGGCTTGCGCCCTTGCGGCGCAGCGGGCGCGGCAACTGGAGGCCGACGGCGTATGCTGCCGGGTGAGCCAGCTGGCGGTGAACGGCCGCGACCTGATGGCAGCGGGCATCCCGGCAGGGCCTGCGCTGCGCCGGGTGCTGGAGGCGCTGCTGGACGGCGTCATCCGCGCAGAATACCCCAACGAAAAATCGGCGCTGCTGGCTGCGGCGCAGAAAATTTCTGCGTCTTGACAAGCGGTTTATGCTGCGGTAGTATTATACTACTGCTTTAGTATGTTGAACGCATTGAAGGAGAACCTATGACCACTCAGAACCCTGCAAACCGTCCCCGCGCCCTCATTGCCATGAGCGGCGGCGTGGACAGCTCGGTGGCGGCCTGTCTGATGCAGCAGGCGGGCTACGACTGCACCGGCATCACTATGCGGCTTACCCACAACGAAACGCTGGGACAGTCCGGCTACCAGACCTGCTGCTCGGAAAAGGATATCGAGGACGCCGCCGAGGTGGCTTTTGCGCTGGATATGCCGTATCAGGTGCTGGATTTCACCGCTGACTTCCGGGCGCAGATCATTGAAAAATTCATCCGCGTCTACGAGGCGGGCGGTACCCCCAACCCCTGCATCGACTGCAATAAATATATGAAGTTTCGCCACCTGCTGGACTGGGCGGAGGAGCATGGCATGGAGTATGTGGTCACCGGCCACTACGCCCGGGTGGAGCAGGACGCAGAAACCGGCCGCTGGCTGCTGAAAAAGGGCTTGGACGAGGGCAAGGATCAGAGCTATGTGCTGTATAACCTTACGCAGGAGCAGCTGGCGCATATCCGTCTGCCGCTGGGTGCGCTGCACAAGACCGAGGTGCGAAAGATCGCGCAGGAGCACAGTTTTATCAACGCCCAGAAGCACGACAGTCAGGATATCTGCTTTGTGCCGGATGGTGACTACGCCCGCTTTATGGAGCAGTTTACCGGCAAGCACTACCCCGCCGGAGATTTTCTGGATCAGAGCGGCAAGGTGGTGGGCACCCACAGCGGCGCTGTGCGCTACACGCTGGGGCAGCGCAAGGGGCTTGGCCTTGCGCTGGGTGCGCCGGTATACGTCTGCGGCAAGGATATGCAGGCCAATACCGTTACAGTCGGGCCGGAAAGCGAACTGTTTGACCGCATCGTCTACGCAGAGGATGTGAACTGGATCGCTATCCCGGAACTGACCGAGCCGCTGCGGGTCACCGCCCGCACCCGGTATCATCAGGCAGAGCAGCAGGCCACCGTTTACCCCGCAGAGAACGGTTTCCGGTTGGAATTTGACCAGCCCCAGCGTGCCCCCACCCCGGGGCAGGCTGCCGTGCTGTATCAGGGCGATGTGGTGCTGGGCGGCGGCACCATCACCCGCGTAGAAAAGTAAGGAGAACAAAATGCAGGATCAGTATTCCCGCACCCAGCTGCTGCTGGGTGCAGAGGCTATGGAAAAGCTGCACCACGCCCGGGTGGCAGTGTTTGGCATTGGCGGCGTGGGCGGCTATACGGTGGAGGCGCTGGCACGCAGCGGCGTGGGCGCACTGGATCTGATCGACGATGATAGGGTCTGCCTGACCAACCTCAACCGTCAGATCATTGCCACCCGCAGCACGGTGGGACAGTATAAGGTGGATGTGGCGGAGCAGCGCATCCACGATATCGATCCCAACATCAAGGTGACCACCCACCGGTGCTTCTTTGGCCCGGAGACGCAGGACGATTTCGATTTTACCCAGTACGACTATGTGGTGGACGCCATCGACACCGTTACCGGCAAGCTGGCGCTGGTGATGAAGTGCAAGGAGGCGGGCACCCCCATCATCTGCTCCATGGGCGCAGGCAACAAGATGGACCCCACCCGCTTTGAGGTGACCGACATCTACAAGACCTCGGTCTGCCCGCTGGCCAAGGTGATGCGGATCGAGTGCCGCAAGCGCAAGATCAAGCACCTGAAGGTGGTCTACTCCAAGGAGCCTGCCATGACTCCCATCGAGGACGACTCCATCAGCTGCAAGTACCACTGCATCTGCCCCCCGGGCACCCAGCGCAAGTGCACCGCGCGGCGCACCGTGCCGGGCTCCAACGCCTTTGTGCCCTCGGTAGCGGGGCTTATCATCGGCGGCGAGGTGGTCAAGGATCTTGTGGGCTTTGTACCGCTGAAGGGGTAAAACAGACCGCAGCTTCCTTGCTGCGTGGGACGATTTGAAAAAAGAGGTTCTGAAAAGCCCATGGGCTTTTCAGAACCTCTTTTTTCGTACTATTTACGCGCTGCAGCGTTCCATAGCATAAAATTGCAACTAATTTGCAATTTGGTATTGCAATTGGGAAGCATATCGTGTATAATCTTCCCTGCACGAAAATGCAAGCTGATTGCAAATTGTTGAGAGACGACCCCCTGCGGGTCCTTGGAGCGATTATTTATGGAACTGTTTCTGGATGTTCTGGGCGAAACCCTGGTGGATACCGCCAAGATGCTGCCCTTTCTATTTTTGGCCTATCTGCTGATCGAGTATATCGAGCACCGCCACGGTGAGCGCATCGAGGCGCTGCTGGCGGGCGGCGGGCGCTGGGGCGCTGTGCCGGGCGCGGTGCTGGGCTGTGTGCCGCAGTGCGGCTTCTCCGCCATTGCGTCTAACTTCTACGCCTCCCGAGTCATCACGCTGGGCACGCTGATGGCGGTGTACCTTGCCACCAGCGATGAGGCTATCCCGCTGCTGGTGTCCATGCCCGCTTACTGGGATAAGCTGGCTGTCCTGATGGTCATCAAGGTGCTGTACGCCATCGTGGTGGGCTTTGTGCTGGATTTTGTGCTGCGGGGCGTGCTGCCCAAGGGGCTGCGGGGCGGCTACACCGGCCATGCGGACGAGGTGGACTGCCACGAGGAGCACAGCGATGCCGAGGGCAACGAAAAGCCCATCTGGCAGGCGGCGCTGCGCCACACGCTGGAGATCTTTGTGTTCATCTTCGTTTTCAGTCTGGTGTTCGGCATGATCGTGGAGGGCGTGGGCGAGGACGTATTCGCCGAGGTGCTGGGCGGCATGGGCTTCTTCCAGCCGGTGGTGGCGGCTCTGGTGGGGCTGATCCCCAACTGCGCTGCCAGCGTGCTGCTGACCCAGCTGTATGTGGAGGGTGCGCTGCGCTTTTCCAGCCTTGTGGCGGGGCTGTGCACCGGCGCGGGTGTGGGCTTGGCTGTGCTGTGGCGTGCCAACCCCTCGTGGAAGCAGAACCTCTTCATCACCGGCCTGACATGGGCCGCCGGTGCCTTTGTGGGCGTAGCCATGCAGGTGGTCGTGGCGGTGTTTGCCTGAAGATAAAAATATTTTGGATTTCGGGACACCGGAGCGTCTGAGGGCGCTCCGGTGTCCCATTTTTCTTTTCCCCCTCTCCCGCTGGACTTTAAAATGTGTTATACTGGGAGAAAACGATGCACACAGGAGAGATGACCATGCAATATAAGATTCTGGCAAGCGATTACGACAACACGCTGATGCCCTTTGGGGAAGCGAAGCCCCGCCCGGCGGTGGTAAAAGCGGTAAAAAAGCTGCAGGCCGCCGGGGGCAAGTTCGTGCTCAGCACCGGCCGCTCCTACCCCGCTATCCGGGACAAAAACCAGCTGGGCGGCATCCGGTTTGACTACGCCATCACCTGCAACGGTGCCTGCGTGGTGGACAGGCAGGGCAACGTAATAGCCGAGCATCCGCTTACCAGCGAGGAAATGTATGTGCTGGTGGATTTCTGCGAGGATTATAACTACCCGCTGCAATTCAACTTCCGGGATGCCTACTACGCCTACTGCGAGTACGAGTATCTGCACACCGGCTATCAGATGATGAACAGCCCCGGGCTGGACTGCGTGGACGGCGAGGATCAGGACAGGCATCTGGTGGATATGCCCCACGCCGCCTTTGCCGCCATGCCGCCGCAGGAGGTGGAGCGCTTCCACGAAAAATACGGCTACCTTGGCCTGCACTGGATGCAGACGGGCGCGCAGAACGCGGACGGCTACTGCTACTACGATATCGTGCGCGGCGGCATGGATAAGGGCGTAGGGCTTGCCGACCTGTGTGCACAGATGGGGCTTACGCTGGCGGATGCCGTGGCTGTGGGTGATTCTGCCAACGATGTGGGGATGCTGAAAGTCGCGGGCCTGAGTGCCTGCATGGCAAACGGCACCCCGGACGCCAAGGCCGCTGCCGACCGGATCATCGGGGACGTGCGGGAGGATGGCGTGGCGGCGCTGATCGAGGAACTGTGGTTCGACGGCCCCCGCGCGGAGCCCTCCGGCAAGGACCTTGGCTCTGCATGGGGCAATATTGAAAGCGCAGGCGGCAGCTTATGAGCTTTGCACCGGTATACGATGACCGCAGCCGGGCGCTGATTTTAGGTACATGGCCCAGCCCCAAAAGCCGGGAGATGGCCTTTTACTACGGCCACCCGCAAAACCGGTTCTGGCCGCTGCTGGCGGCGCTGACCGGGGAGCCGCTGCCCGCGCGGGAGGATATCGCCGCCAAAAAGCAGCTGCTTCTGCGCCACGGGCTGGCGCTGTGGGATACGCTGGAAAGCTGCACCATCACCGGCGCATCGGACGCCTCCATCCGGGATGTGGTCCCCAACGATATCGCCGGGCTGCTGCGCAAGGCACCCATCCGGGCGGTGTTCTGCAACGGCGCTACGGCATACCGTATCTACACAAAATATCAGCAGCCGCTTACCGGCATCCCGGCTGTCCGTCTGCCCAGTACAAGCCCCGCCAACGCCGCCTGCAGCCCCGCCCGGCTGGAGGAACTTTGGGGCGCTGCGCTGGCAGATTGGATCGTAAAATGATGACAAGGCTGTAAATTCTTTTGCGGGATACTTGCGTTTTTTTGCGGACGTTGTATTATGGATATCATAAGGGGCGCACTGCCCCGGACAAGGAGAAATGACCATGAGCAAGATCATCCGCACCCAAAAGCCCAGCGTGCTGCCCTTTTACGCAATGGCGCTGGTGTTTGTGGTGCTGTGCGCGGTGCTGCCGGTGTATAAATTATGGGCGCTGCTGGCGGCGCTGGGCGGTGCCGCCGTGGCCTTTGGCGTGGCACAGAAGGTCTGTCCGCCCCGGGTGGTGGAGCACGAGGTGCCCTTCCACACCGGTGTGGAGGATGTGGACCAGATGCTGACTGACATCCAGCAAAAGCTGGACACCCTGCACGCGCTGAACGAGGCGTTGCCCGACCCGCAGCTGTCTGCCGCCATGACCCGCATGGAAAAGGCGGGCCGCTCCATTGTGGAGGCGGTGGAGGCAAACCCCGCCAAGGCAAAGCAGGTACGCCGGTTTGCCAACTACTACCTGCCGGACGCCGTAAACGTTTTGCAGCAGTACGCAAAGCTTGCAAAACAGGGTGTGCGGGGCGAGAATGCCGCCGCCATCCGCGCCGAGGTGGAGCACAACGCTGCCTCCATTGCCACTGCCTTTGAAAACCAGCTGGATGCCCTGTACGCGGCAGAGAGCATGGACCTGTCCGCAGACCTGACCGTTTTGCAGAATATGCTGAAGGGGCAGGGGCTGAGTAAGTAAATCTGAAATATCCCTTGGGATTTTGAAAGGAAGGAATCACTTATGGCTGACAATACCCTGAACTTTGATCTGGATGCCCCCGCAGTGCCCACCCTGACGCTGGACCCCACCCCCGCCGCTGTGCCGCAGGAGGAAAAGCCCGCCGCTACCCCTGCCCCGGAGGCACAGGTGAACCTGACCCCCGAGGAGCAGGCCATGGTGGATCAGTTTGCCCAGAAGATCGACATCACTAACAGCCAGCAGGTGCTGCAGTACGGCTCTGCCTGCCAGAAGAAGATCGGCGATTTCTCCGAGGCTGCCCTCTCCAAGGTGTCCACCAAGGATCTGGGCGAGGTGGGCGATATGATCACCGACCTCATCGGCGAGCTGAAGAGCTTTGATGCCAACGAGGAGCAGCAGAAGGGCATCATAGGCTTCTTCAAGAAAAAGACTAGCCAGCTGGACGCCCTCAAGACCAAGTACGACAAGACCGAGACCAACGTGGAAAAGATCCAGTCCATGCTGGAGGCACATCAGGTGCAGCTGCTCAAGGATATCGCCATGCTGGACAAGATGTACGAGTTGAACATGGCCTACTTCAAGGAGCTGAGTATGTATATCCTTGCCGGCAAGAAAAAGCTGGCCGATGTGCGTGCCAATGAATTGCAGCAGGCCATGGATAAGGCCAAGGCCTCCGGTCTGCCGGAGGACGCACAGGCCGCCCGCGACCTTGCCGACCAGTGCGAGCGCTTTGAAAAGAAGCTGTATGATCTGGAGCTGACCCGCAACATCAGTTTGCAGATGGGCCCCCAGATCCGTCTGCTGCAGAACAACAACACCATGATGGCAGAGAAGATCCAGTCCACCATCGTGAACACCATCCCGCTGTGGAAGAACCAGATGGTGCTGGCACTGGGTCTGGCACACAGCCAGCAGGCCATGCAGGCTGAGCGCGCCGTGACCAACATGACCAACGACCTGCTGAAGAAGAACGCCGAGGCGCTGAAGCTGGGCACCATCGAGACCGCCAAGGAGAGCCAGCGCGGCATCGTGGATATCGAGACCCTGCAGCAGACCAACAAGAGCCTGATCGAGACGCTGGACGAGCTGAACAAGATCCAGAGCGAGGGCCGCGCAAAGCGCGCCGCCGCCGAGCAGGAGCTGACCCGCATCGAGGACGAGTTGAAAACCAAAATGATGGAGATCCGGAGCTGAAATGGCAAACGCTGATTTTTCTCAGAACAATAAACAAGCCGCTCCCGGCGGCTTTGACGCGGGCAGCTACCGCGAAAAGGCAAAGCCGGAGCAGACCGTAACACTGACCCCCCGCCAGCAGAGGCTGGCTGCACTGGAGGCAAAGCTGCCCGCAGCGCTTTCCACCCGGGCGGCGGCGCTGGCCTTGAGCGTGGTGGTGATGCTGGCTGCCTTTTTCGGCTTTGGCAGCGCCAAGCTGCGGGGCAAGTACAACACCGCCTGCCAGTGGTTCACCGCAGGGGTCGCCGCCGACAACGGCTATAACCTGAGCGAGGAGCTGACCACCCGGGAGAATACGGCGGCCAACATCATCACCACTGCATCCAACACCCTGGGCGCAGATAGCGCCGAGGTGCTGGCTGCACAGGATGCCCTGACGGTATTCAGCAATGATCTGGACGGTGTAAAGGCGGGCAAGACCCGGCTGCACGCCCTCTATGAGGACGATCAGACCCTTGGGGCGGCCATCGACCAGCTGTATGCAAAGCTGCAGGAGCAGGCCGATGACCCCATGAAGATGGGCGCAGTGCAGGGACAGTACGGCCAGTTCAACAGCGCAGCAACCATCATCGGCACCTTGCAGTATAATACGGCGGTGTATGAATATCAGAAGGATGTCGGCGGCTTCCCGGCCAGTGTGCTGGGGGCTGTAGCCGGCGTGAAGGAGGTTGAGCCCTTCGCATGAAAAACTTTGCAAAACGCATCAGCGCACTGGTGCTGGCCGTGGTGGTCAGCGCGGCGGTGCTGTGCCCGGCGGCCTTTGCCGCCCAGCTGCCCAGCCTGCCCAAGGATGAGTGCGTGGTGGACGATGCCGGTGTGCTGAGCAGCAGCACCGTGCAGACCATCACCGAGCTGAACGCCCAGCTGGAATCCAGCTGCAGCGGCGCACAGATCGGTGTACTGACAGTAGAATACACGGACAATGATTCCACAGAGGATTACGCTGTGCAGGCGGCCAATGCCTGGGGCATTGGTTCTTCTACCGGCAAAAATGGTGTGCTGATCCTGTTGGTAATGGAGACCCAGCAGTACGCCGACGGCGATTACTATATTGCCACAGGTGACGGCTTCCGCAACACTACCCTAGAAAAGCAGGCCAGCGCCATTGCCCAGACTATGGAAGATCAGTTTGCCGCAAAGGATTATGACGGCGCAGTGACCACCTGTGCCCGGAATGTGGCAAACACCATCGCGGACATCTACGGGGTCAGCCTTTCCGGCAGTGCCGGTAACGGCAGCACCGTACAGTCCGGGCATCAGAGCAGCCAGAGCAGCGGCGGCAGCGCCGTGACCGACATCCTGACCCTTGTGGTCAGCGTTGTGCTGCTCATCGTCATCATCCGGTCGGTGGCCTATGTTTTTGCCAGCCCCTGCGGCTGGCTGTGGTGCTTCGGCGGGCCCCGTCCTCCCCGCAGACGGTGGGGCCCCCGCGGCCCGCGCGGTCCGCATGACCCGCCGCCCCCGCCGGGCGGCTACTACGGCGGCTCCCGCGGCCCCCGGCCTCCGCGCGGCGGCGGCTTTGGCGGCATGGGCGGCGGCTCCTTCGGGGGCGGTGCCGGGCGCGGCGGTTTCGGCGGCGGCAGCTTTGGCGGCGGAGGCTCCTTCGGGGGCATGGGCGGCGGCAGCTTCCATGGCGGCGGCGGTGGCCGTGGGCGGTAATGAGAATAAAAAGAGAAAGGCGGTGGCGCTTTACCACTGCCTTTCTTTTTTTTGCGCCTTTTATCGTGAACGAAATTCATTTGACAAAACAATTTTTGTAACTTATACTGGATGGCATCACGAAAAATAAAGGAAGTATCTGTCATGCTGACTCTGGATAAGATCTACCACGCCGCCTTTGTGCTGAAGGACGTGGCGAGCAAGACCGACCTCATCGAAGCCCCCAAGCTGTCCAAGGACTGCCAGCTGTACCTCAAGACCGAGAACCTGCAGGCCACCGGCAGCTTTAAGGTGCGGGGCGCTTACTATAAAATCAGCCAGCTTTCCGAGGAGGAGAGCGCCAAGGGCGTCATTGCCTGCTCTGCGGGCAACCATGCGCAGGGCGTGGCGCTGGCCGCTACCCGGCGCGGCATCCGCAGCATCGTCTGTATGCCGGACGGTGCACCCCTGATGAAGGTGGAGAACACCAAAAATCTGGGCGCGGAGGTCTGCCTTGTGCCCGGCACCTACGATGAAGCCCACGACAAGGCTGTGCAGCTGCAAAAGGAGTACGACATGACCTTTATCCACCCCTACGATGACGAGCAGGTCATCGCCGGGCAGGGCACCATCGGCCTGGAGATCCTCGACCAGCTGCCGGATGTGGACGCTGTGGTGGTGCCGGTGGGCGGCGGCGGACTGATCTCCGGCATAGCCTTTGCCATCAAGACCCTGCGCCCGGAGGTCAAGGTGTACGGCGTACAGGCCGAGGGTGCTCCCAGTATGTACCGCAGCCTGCACGAGCACAAGTACCAGACCCTGAAGGCTGCCTCCACCTTTGCGGACGGCATTCAGGTCAAGACCCCGGGTGAGCTGACCTATCAGCTGTGCGAGCAGTACGTGGACGATATCGTTACCGTGACCGAGGACGAGACGGCAGCAGCCATCCTCTCCCTGATGGAGAACCAGAAGCTGGTTGCCGAGGGTGCAGGCGCTGTGCCGGTGGCGGCGGTGCTGTTCCACAAGCTGCCGGTGGAGGGCAAAAAGGTGGCCTGCGTCATCTCCGGCGGCAACATTGATGTGAACATCCTGAACCGCGTCATCACCCGCGGTCTTGTGATGAGCGGCCGCAAGGCAAACCTGACCATCGCACTGGAGGACAAGCCCGGCCAGCTGAAAAAGGTGGCCGAGGTGGTATCCCGCTGCGGCAGCAACGTGGTGTCGGTGCAGCATGACGGCTCCGACCCCAATATGCCCATCTCCAGCTGCTTCCTCAAGCTGACGCTGGAGACCCGCGATGCCGCCCAGATCGAGCAGATCCGCACCGAGCTGACCAAGGCCGGCTTCCAGCTGGTCAGCGAGCGAGTGTAAACGCGGAAAATTATTTTAAATCGCACGTTCACCATTTTCGAAAATTTGCTCTAAACTTAAAGTAATATAGAGGAGAAAGTATACTATGAAAGTTGTATCTACCACCAACGCACCTGCCGCCATCGGCCCTTACAGTCAGGCACTGGATCTGGGCAATATGGTGTTTGTTTCCGGGCAGATCCCGGTAGACCCCGCCACCGGCACCATGGCTGATACCGTGGAGCAGCAGGCCGCCCAGAGCCTTGCCAACCTGAAGGCGATTCTGGCCGAGGCCGGTCTGACCATGAACAACGTGGTCAAGACGGTGATCTTTCTGGCCGACATCAACGACTTTGCCGCAGTGAACGCAGAGTACGCCAAGGCTTTTGCCGAGCCGTTCCCCGCCCGCAGCTGCGTGCAGGTGGCAGCCATCCCCAAGGGCGCAAAGCTGGAGATCGAGTGCATCGCCGTGCGGGACTGAGCGAAAAATAAGAGAACAAAAGCGGGACACCGGAGCATCCTAAGACGCTTCGGTGTCCCGCTTTTTTGGAGAATATTCGAAAAATCGGTTTTTACTTCTGCACACCGGCCTCGCATTGCTCGATGAACTGCTTGGCCACCCGGGGGCTGCGGCCACCGGCACGCAGGGCAAAGGCCTCGGCCTTGAGCAGCAGCTGCTCGGTGGGCATCTGGATGTTGTGCTGCTTTGCCAGCTCCTCCAGAATGGTCTCGAACCGGGCTTTTTCCGGCCGCTGGAAGGTGACCGTCAGGCCGAACCGGGCGGAAAGGCTCATCAGCTCCTGCCGGGTGTCGGCCTCGTGGATGTCATCACCGGTGCGGTCCGAGAGAGTCTCCTTGATGAGGTGGCGGCGGTTGGAGGTGGCGTACACCGCAATGTTCTGGGCGCGTCCGCCTACGCTGCCCTCCAGAATAGCCTTCAGGGCGGCAAAGTTGTCGTCGTTGGCGGTAAAGCTCAGGTCGTCGATGAACAAAATGAACTTGAGCGGGTTTGCCGCCAGCTTGTCCATCAGGTCGGGGATCTGGTACAGCTGGTTCTTTTTCACCTCCACCAGCCGCAGTCCCTCGGGCGCAAACTCGTTGGCAATGGCTTTTACCGCGCTGGACTTGCCGGTACCGGCATCGCCGTACAGCAGCACATTGTTGGCGGGCATCCCCGCCAGCAGCGCCTTAGTGTTGGCAATTACCTTTTTCCGCTCCTTCTCGTAGCCGGGCAGCTCGGAAAGGCGCTGCGGGTCGGGGTATTTTACCGGCACAAGCTGGCCGTTCTCCACCGTGAATACATGGTGCTTTGCAAGCATACCGTAGCCCTTTTTGCCCACCTCGCTCATGCGCTGGGCGTAGGCGGCGGCAAGGTCAAGCTCACAGGTCTGCCACCGGGGCAGGAACGCCAGCTCCGGCCGCTGCGCCTGCTCCGAGTAGGCGGTCTGGAACAGATCGTCCAGCGTCAGCCCGCACAGCTGCTGCAAAAACTGCAGCTCGCTGTCCAAGGCGCTTTGCAGCAGCGCGTCCAGCTGCCCGGCAGCGGCCTGCCGCACGCAGATGGTCTCGGTCTCCAGCACGGCATTGCTCAGGTAGCTGCTCCAGTTGGTGGTGTACTCAAACAGCGCGGCCTCAAAGGCGGCTGCGGCATCGCACACCGGGCCGTAGGAGGTGCTGCCGGCCTCCATGCGGTCGGTCAGGTCTAAAAGCCTTGCCACAACAGGGTCGTTCAGCAGGGCGCGGAACACAACAAGCCCATGCAGATGGGCATTCCATTCTCTTAATTTCATAGGTGATCCCTTTTCCTCTCCATTGGCACATACCCTACAAAACGCAGGTACGCGGATATCAAAAGTATACAGCGGTTCAGGCTGGGATGCAAGGGGTGTTAAAAACGCTTCATCTTTGGTGTGATTCAGGTTACAAATTGTCGATTGACAAAAGCCCGGTTTATAGTATAATTTACATCAACAAATGCGCAGATGGGAAAAAGTACCACACGATCCCCACTGTTCAGAGAGCTGCCGTCTGGTGCAAGGCAGTCAGCGTTTCGTGCGGAAAATCATCCCGGAGCAGCCTGCCCAACGGGTGCAAACCCTTGTAAGCAGCGCCGGTTGCAGCCGTTACCGTGCAGGGCTTTGTTGGAAGCCCGTGAGAGGGTGTGCACAGCACGCCAACGAGAGTGGTACCGCAGAGAGCTTGATGTTACAAGGTCTTTGTCTCTTGAAAGAAGCAGGGGACAAGGGCTTTTTCTTTTTCTTTTTCAAAAGCTCTCCCTGAGGGAATGGATAAGAAGTGGAACAGGAATAGGAGCAACACCATGCAGTTGAATGGTTCTCAGATCTTTGTAGAGGTCCTGTGCGAGCAGGGAGTGGACACTCTTTTTGGCTACCCCGGCGGCGCTGTGCTGAACCTTTACGACGAGCTGTATAAGAATGCCGACCGCATCACCCATGTGCTTACCGCCCACGAGCAGGGCGCAGCCCATGCCGCGGATGGCTACGCCCGCGCCACCGGCCGCACCGGCGTGGTGCTGGCTACCAGCGGCCCGGGTGCTACCAATCTGGTCACCGGCATTGCCACCGCCTATATGGACTCGGTGCCCATGGTGGCCTTTACCGGCAATGTGCCCACCAGCAGCATCGGCAGGGACAGCTTTCAGGAAGCGTACATCGAGGGCATTACGGTGCCCATCACAAAGCATAATTTCACGGTGCGCCGGGTAGAGGACTTGGCCGATACCATGCGGGCAGCTTTCCGCATTGCGCAGAGCGGCCGCAAGGGCCCGGTGCTGGTGGACATCCCCAAGGATGTGACCGCAGCAGTGTGTGAGTTCACCCCCAAGCAGCCGGAGCCCATCCGCACCGTGACTACCTATAACGAGGAGCAGGTGCACTGGGCGGCAGACCTCATCAACGCCGCACAGCGCCCGCTGGTATACTTTGGCGGCGGTGTGCGCAGCGCAGCCAGCTGCCAGCCGTTGCGGGATCTGCTGCACAAGGCGGAGATCCCCGCCACCTACACCCTGATGGCCGCAGGCGTTGTGCCCTACGGCGACCCGATGAATCTGGGAATGCTGGGTATGCACGGCTGCTACACCTCCAACCGGGCGGTGGCAGAGTGCGATGTGCTCATCGCGGTGGGCACCCGCTTTTCCGACCGCGTAGCGCTGAACCCCAAGACCTTTGCCAAAAACGCCACCATCATCCAGATCGACATTGACGCCAGCGAGCTGGGCAAGAACGTGGATGTGGATCTTTCCATCGTGGGCGATGCAGCCTATGTGCTGAACGCCATGCTGCCCCAAATCAAGCCCGCCAAGCACCCGGACTGGATGAAGACGATCCAGAGCTGGCAGGCACAGGATTACCACCCTGTGTCCGACCCCACCCGGCTGATGCCGCATCAGGTCATCGGCGAGGTGTGCAACCAGTGCGGCCCCGAGGCCGTGTACGTTACCGACGTGGGGCAGCACCAGATGTGGGCGGCGCAGTATCTGCGCCACACCAAGAGCCGCGGTTTTATCACCAGCGGCGGCCTTGGCACCATGGGCTTTGGCTACGGCGCTGCCATTGGTGCCCAGATGGCACTGGGGCGCCAGCAGCGGGTGGTGATGTTTACCGGTGACGGCTCCTTCCACATGAACCTGAACGAGGCCTGTACCGCCGTCAGCTACGAGCTGCCCATCATCACGGTCATCTTCAATAACTCTGTGCTGGGCATGGTGCGCCAGTGGCAGACCAGCTTTTACGGCAAGCGCTACAGCCAGACCGACCCCCACCGCAAGACCGATTTTGTCAAGCTGGCAGACGGCTTTGGCCTGAAGGGCTACCGCTGCACCAACCTGCCGGAGTTTCAGGAAGCCTTTGCGGATGCCTTGCAGCAGAAAGGCCCCACTTGGATCGAGTGCATCATTGACAAGGACGAAAAGGTGCTGCCCATGATCCCCGGCGGCGGCGATATCAACGACATCATCATGGAATAAGGAGGACACAGCATCATGGAATCTGATCAGCGCAGGGTCATCAGCCTGCTGGTGGACAACCAGAGCGGCGTTCTGGCCCGGGTGTCCAACCTGTTCTGCCGCCGCGGCTTCAACATCGACAGCCTTACGGTGTCCGCCACCAACGACCCGGCAGTCAGCCGCATCACGGTGACCATTACCAGCGACGAAAAGGCTTTGCAGCAGCTGGTATTGCAGACCGAGCGTCTGGAAGTCACCCGGCAGGTGTTCGTGCTGGACAGCGAAAAATCGCTGGAGCGGGAGCTGCTGCTGCTCAAGGTGGAATCGGACGTGCACAACCGCACCGAGCTGCGGGAGATCGCCTGCATCTACAAGGCAAAGATCATTGATCTTTCCCCGGACAGCATGGTGTTTGAACTCATCGGCCGGCCGGACAAGCTGGACGCATTCTTAAAAATGTTCGAGGGCTACAACATCCTTGAGCAGTGCCGCACCGGCGTTACCGCACTGGAGCGCGGCGGGATGCACCAGCATATCCAGAAGCCGCCGCAGGAGGTGCGCTCCGTCCAGCTGCCCCCGCCGGGCGCAAGACGGGCATAAATCACATTGCTTTTCCGCTCAGGGTGAGCGAAAGATAGAACAGAGCATACAAGACCGGAAGATAAACCAACCAGAAAAAGTAAAAGGAGACTAACGATTATGGCTATCAAGAAATACTACGATTCCGACTGCAACCTCGGCGTGCTGGACGGCAAGACCGTCGCGGTCATCGGCTTCGGCAGCCAGGGTCATGCACACTCTGAGAATCTGGCCGAGAGCGGTGTCAACGTTGTGGTCGGCCTGCGCAAGGGCTCTGCCCATTGGGCAAAGGCCTCTGAGTTCGCCGCCACCCACGAAAACTTCAAGGTGATGGAAGTGGAAGAGGCAGCCAAGGCCGGTGACGTTGTCATGATGCTGGTGCCCGATGAGCTGTGCGCCGATATCTACAACACCCAGGTCGCTCCCTACATGACCGAGGGCAAGGCACTGGCCTTTGCACACGGCTTCAACATCCACTTCAAGACCATCACCGCTCCCAAGAACGTGGACGTCATCATGATCGCTCCCAAGGGCCCCGGCCACATCGTGCGCCGCCTGTACACCGAGGGCGAGGGCTGCCCCTCTCTGATCTGCGTGGAGCAGGACTACACCGGTAAGGCCAAGGACATCGCTCTGGCTTATGCTTCCGGCATCGGCGCAGGCCGTGCAGGCATCCTGCAGACCACCTTCAAGGAGGAGACCGAGACCGATCTGTTCGGCGAGCAGGCCGTGCTGTGCGGCGGCGTTTCCGAGCTGATCCACGCCGGTTTCGATACGCTGGTGGAGGCCGGTTACGAGCCCGAGATGGCTTACTTTGAGACCTGCCACGAGATGAAGCTGATCGTTGACCTGATCAACGAGGGCGGCTTCTCCAAGATGCGCTACTCCATCTCCAACACCGCTGAGTACGGCGACTACCGCACCGGCAAGCGCCTGATCACCGAGGAGACCCGCAAGGAGATGAAGAAGGTCCTGACCGAGATCCAGGACGGCACCTTTGCTTCCGAGTTCCTGACCGAGATGAGCCCCAAGGGCGGCCGCAAGGTGCACTTCCTTGCCAAGCGCCGCATGGAGGCTGAGCTGCCCATCGAGAAGGTGGGTGCTGAGCTGCGCAGCATGATGAGCTGGCTGAAGAAGTAAGAGGAAAACGTCCTCGCCCTCTCAGTCTCGCATTCGCTCGACAGCTCTCCCAAAGGGAGAGCCCTTGGCAGAACGGGTAACTTATCCGCAATGCCAAAGCCTCCCACTTTGGGGGAGGTGGCACGGCGCAGCCGTGACGGAGAGGGCGAGCGACTTGACCGAGAGGGCATTTTTATCGGTAGAAAAGAGGTACTGAAATGAGAAGTGACAACGTGACCAAGGGCTCGGAGCGTGCGCCCAACCGCAGCCTGTTTTATGCGCTGGGCTACACTCCGGAGGAGCTGGAGCGCCCCCTCATCGGCGTGGTGAGCGCCCACAGCGAGATCGTGCCCGGACACATGAATCTGGATAAGATCGCCGAGGCCGTCAAGGCCGGTGTGCAGATGGCCGGTGGTACGCCCATCCTGATCCCCGCCATCGGCGTGTGCGACGGCATCGCCATGGGTCATGTGGGCATGAAGTACTCTCTGGCCTCCCGTGAGCTGATCTGCGACAGCGTGGAGACCATGCTGATGGCACACCAGCTGGACGGCCTTGTGCTGGTGCCCAACTGCGATAAGATCGTGCCCGGCATGGTGATGGCAGCGGTGCGCATGGATGTGCCCGCTGTGGTCTGCTCCGGCGGCCCCATGCTGGCCGGCAGCTACGGCGGCGAGGAAGTGAGCCTTTCCAAGATGTTCGAGGCCGTGGGTGCCTATAAGGCCGGTATGATCACCGACGAGCAGCTGGAGGACTGCACCTGCAACTGCTGCCCCAGCTGCGGCAGCTGCTCCGGTATGTACACCGCCAACAGCATGAACTGCCTGTGCGAGGCCATCGGCATCGCCCTGCCCGGCAACGGCACCATCCCGGCTGTGTACTCCAAGCGCCTGCAGCTGGCAAAGCACGCCGGTATGGCTGTGATGGAGATGGTGCGCAAGGGCATCACCGCACGCCAGATCATCAACGAGCGCTCTATCCGCAACGCACTGACCTGCGATATGGCGCTGGGCTGCTCCACCAACACGGTGCTGCACCTGCTGGCTATCGCCTACGAGGCCGGTGTGCCCATCGACCTGAAGCTGTTCAACGAGATCAGCGCCAAGACCCCCAACCTGTGCCATCTGGCACCGGCAGGCCCCACCCATATGCCGGATCTGTACGCAGCGGGCGGCATCCCGGCAGTACAGGCAGAGCTGGCCAAGAAGGGCCTGCTGGACTTGGATGTGCCCACCGTTACCGGCAAGACCCTTGGCGAGAACATCAAGGGCGCCCATATCCTGAACGAAAAGGCCATCCGTCCCATCGAGAACCCCTACTCTGAGACCGGCGGTCTGCAGATCCTGTGGGGCAACATTGCCCCGGACGGGTGCGTTGTCAAGCGCAGCGCTGTCGCCCCGGAGATGCAGCAGCATTCCGGCCCGGCGCGGGTGTTCAACAGCGAGGAGGAGGCCATTGCCGCCATCTACGCAGGCAAGATCGTCCCGGGCGATGTGGTGGTCATCCGCTACGAGGGTCCCAAGGGCGGCCCGGGTATGCGGGAGATGCTCAACCCCACCTCTGCGCTGGCAGGCATGAAGCTGGATAAGACGGTTGCTCTTATCACCGACGGCCGCTTCTC
The DNA here is from genome assembly GCA_934540955.1 of uncultured Faecalibacterium sp. Classification (GTDB taxonomy): domain Bacteria; phylum Bacillota; class Clostridia; order Oscillospirales; family Ruminococcaceae; genus Faecalibacterium. The sequence continues at coordinate 1,683 of CAKTCY010000028.1, read as the reverse complement.
CGGCGCATCCCGCGGTGCCGCCATCGGCCACGTCAGCCCGGAGGCAGCCTCCGGCGGCCCCATCGGCCTGATCGAGGAAGGGGATACCATCACCATCGACATCCCCAACGCCTCCATCACGCTGGAGGTCAGCGATGCAGTGCTGGCTGAGCGCAAGGCAAAGTACGTTGCGCCCGAGCCCAACATCAAGACCGGCTGGCTCAGCCGCTACGCCCGCATGGTCACCAGTGCAAATCTGGGTGCGGTGCTGAAATAAGAAACCAATAAAAGAGGGGCTGCTGCACAGGATCTTGTGTAGCAGCCTCTTTTGCATACATGGAAAGCTGTCGGGTTTCTTTACGACCCTTTCTGTAAAAATGCAAATCCGGGCAGACCGCAGTCTGCCCGGATTTGTTTTGAAAAAGATATATTCCTCTGAATATGGCCAGAGCGTAAGCGGAGGCCATTATAAAAGTGCTACTCTCCGTATTTCATGAAGATGGCGCGGACGGTGAGGAAGATGATCTTCCAGTCCACCCAGAAGCTGCGCTCCTGAATGTATTTCAGATCCAGCGCTACCCACTCGTCAAAGCTCATCTCGTTGCGGTGGGGTGCGATCTGCCAGTAGCAGCTCAGCCCGGGGGTGACGTACAGCCGCTGACGCTGGTAGTCGTTGTACAGCTCTACCTCCCGGGGCAGCGCGGGGCGCGGCCCCACGATGCTCATGTCGCCCCGCAGCACGTTGAGCAGTTGGGGCAGCTCGTCCAGACTGGTCTTGCGCAGAAAATGCCCCACCCGGGTAATGCGGGGGTCGCCCTTGATCTTGAACACCGGGCCGTCCATCTGGTTCTTGCTCAGCAAATCATTCAGCTGCTCCTCGGCGTCCGGGCACATGGTGCGGAACTTATACAGCCAGAACAGCTTGCCGTCCCGCCCTACCCGCCGCTGCCGGAAAATGGCTCCGTCTCCGGGGCTGTCCAGCACGATGGCAAGGCTGATCAGCAGCGCCAGCGGCGCAAGCAGGATCAGCGCCAGCAGGGAGAATACGATGTCCTGTGCACGCCGCAGCACCCAGTAACGCCGATGGCTGCGCAGCGTCTTTTCCCGGTCGATAAAAATTTGCGGGGCGGCGTTGATTGTTGACTCCATGCAATGACCCACTCCTGCCTGTAAAATGTGTAGAATCTTTACATTATTTTAACATAAAACAGGACGCAATTCAACCGGATAAAGCGCGGCAGCGCGGAAATCATTTTTCCGCATAAAGGTTTTCCCGGACGGGACAGGAGCCTCCTCGCGCCGGGGAGGAATGTCACCGCAGGTGACAGGTGAGGGCGCAGAACAGCAGCAGCTTGCCTTCAATACTCCTTGCCGAAAAAAAGTGAAAAAGGTAGTTGACAAAACCCCTTTCTCATGCTAAAATAAACAAGTCGTCCGGCAAACGGATGCGCAACAAATGAATATGGGCGTGTTCCCGAGTGGCCAATGGGGACAGACTGTAAATCTGCTGCTTTCAGCTTCGGTGGTTCGAATCCACCCGCGCCCACCAAACAAGAAAAATCCGAACCTATTTCCGATTGGAGAAGGGTTCGGATTTTTCGTTTTCTTCGGGTTTGAGAATGAAGGTTCCCGTGGACGGCGCAAAACTCCGATACCTTGTCATAGACCGTAAGCCGATAACAAGATTTGGAGGGTATGATTATG
>CAKTCY010000027.1 GCA_934540955.1 uncultured Faecalibacterium sp. | reverse complement strand
GAGTGCCGGTTCGTGCGGTGCGAGATCACCGGGCTGCGGAGCGTGTCCTCCTCGGTGCAGTCGCTGGATTTTGAGGATTGCCGCCTGCAGGAGATCGAGTGGGCGCCGCTGCTGTCCAATGGCGCCTTCCCGGACCCCATCCACACCCTGAAGGATTGCAGCCTGAAATACAACACCTTTACCGAAATGAACTTCAACCGCTTCGATTTTTCAAACGGCAACGAGATCGTAGGCTCCATGTTTGCCAAGTGCGAGATGCAGCTGGCAAGCTTCAGGGGCACAGAGCTGCACGAAACAGAATTCTATCAGTGCGATCTGCGCAAGGCAGATTTCCGGGATGCCACTGGCTATAAGGTGGATATTCTGGGTAGCCGCCTGAAGGATGCCAAGTTCTCGCTGCCGGAGGCGGTGAAGCTGCTGGCAGATCTGAAGATCAAGCTGTCCTGAACCGGGGCGGGCAGCGGCCACACCGCTGTCAAGCAACGGGTAGGACGGAATACGATAACCGCAAAAGGGGGCTTTGCCCGGACGTTTGTCCGCGCCAAGGCTCCCTTTTTGTTTGCCTTTTGCAAAAAGGTGCATCCGCTGCAGCAAAGAAATCGGACGCGCGTGGCTTTTGCAAATGAATATGTGAAAATTGATTGAAAATCCTTCCTGAGAATGGTAAAATATTTTTATGTCACTCTTGTGCTGTGCCTGTGCCACCCAAAGGCTTTTTGCGGTATCGGAAAAGTACAAAACAGGACGCACGCAAACTATTTGCGGCATCATTTCCGTGGGCAGGTTTTACAGCGCACACTCTTGCGGGCGGTGATGTACGAGCAGTGAGCCATAGCAGCTTTGCCGCAAAACGGCAGCTGCCCGAGAGTTGTGAGGAGAACGAATTTGACAAACAAAAGAACATTGCACCGCCTTATTTCTGCGCTTTTGGCGCTGGTGGTGGGGCTGTCCCTGCTGACCGGCTGCGGCACAAAAAGCCCAGAACAGGTACAGCAGCAGGAGGACGCCCAGACCATTCAGGTGTATCTGTGGACGAATGGCCTCTACGAGATTTATGCGCCTTATGTCCAGTCCCAGCTGCCGGACGTGAATATTGAGTTCATCGTCGGCAACAACGATCTGGATTTTTACAAGTTTTTGCAGCAGAATGGCGGTCTGCCGGATATCATCACCTGCTGCCGCTTCTCGCTGCACGATGCTGCCCCGCTGAAGGACAGCCTGATGAACCTTGCCCTGACCAACGAGGCGGGCGCTGTGTACAACACCTACCTCAACAGCTTTAAAAACGAGGACGGCAGCGTGAACTGGCTGCCGGTCTGCGCCGATGCCCACGGCTTTGTGGTCAACCGCGGCCTTTTTGAGCAGTACGATATCCCGCTGCCCACCGATTACGCAAGCTTTGTGGCGGCCTGTCAGGCGTTTGAAGCGGTGGGCATCCGCGGCTTCACCGCCGATTATGCCTACGACTACACCTGCATGGAGACCCTGCAGGGGCTTTCCGCTGCCGAGCTTACCACTACGGAAGGGCGCAAGTGGCGCACCGCTTACAGCGACCCTGCCAGCACCGTGCGGGTGGGCTTGGACGACACCGTGTGGCCGGGCGGCTTTGAGCGGATGGAGCAGTTCATTCAGGACACTTGCCTTACGGCGGACGACCTTGCGCATACCTACGATGATGTGATGAACCTCTTCCGGAACGGGGAAGCTGCCATGTACTTTGGCAGCTCTGCCGGCGTGAAGATGTTTCAGGATGAGGGCATCGACACCACCTTTTTGCCCTTCTTCAGCCAGAACGGCGAAAAGTGGATCATGACCACCCCCTATTTCCAGGTTGCCCTGAACCGGGATCTGGAGCAGGACACCGCACGCCGGGAAAAAGCCATGAAGGTGCTCAACGTTATGCTCTCGGAGGATGCGCAAAACCGCATCGTTGCCGACGGGCAGGATGTGCTGAGCTACAGCCAGAACGTCCCCCTGCGCCTGACCGATTATATGAAGGATGTACGCGATGTGGTGGAAGAAAACCATATGTATATCCGCATTGCCTCCAACGCTTTCTTTGCCGTTTCCAAGGATGTAGTCTCCCGGATGATCGCGGGCGAGCTTACCGCCAAGCGGGCGTATCAGTCGTTCAATGCCCAGCTTCTTGCCGAAAAAGCGACCGCTGCGGACGAGACCGTGCTGAGCTCCGGGCAGAGCTATTCCAACGTGTTCCACGCAAACGGCGGTAACGCCGCCTTCTCCGTTATGGCAAACACGCTGCGCGGCGTGTATGGCACCGATGTGCTGCTTGCCACTGCAAACAGCTTTACCGGCAGTGTGCTGCAGGCAGACTATACCCAAAAGATGGCGGCTTCCATGATCATGCCCAACGGCTTGATGTCCCGCCAGCGCACCATGACCGGTGCCCAGCTGAAGGAACTCGTCCGCGTCTATGTGGAGGGCTGCGAGGGCGGCTTTGTGCCCTTCAACCGCGGCTCGCTGCCGGTGGTCAGCGGCATTGCCGTGGAGGTAAAAGAGAATAACGGCAGCTATACCCTGACCGGCATCACCCGCAACGGGCAGCCGCTGAAGGACGACGACACCGTTACCGTGACCTGCCTGGCAACGTCAAAGCAGATGGAAGCCCTGCTTGCCAGCGAGAGCGGCGCGTCTGAGGACGGAGACGCGTGGGTAAAAGACACGTGGCGCGATCACGTCTCCGGCGGCGGCGCAGCGCTTGCAGAGCCGGAAAACTACATGACATTGAGGTGAGCGGAATGGCAGACGAAAAGCAAAGATCCAAACGCAGCTGCCATCCCCGGCAGAAATGGCTCTCTGCCATTTGTGCCATCCTTCTGCTGGTTTTGCTGATAGCCGGTTTCGGCGTCCGGTACCTCTCGTTTGTGTCGCAGACCATCTATCAGGAAAGCACCTTGCATCTGGAAGAGGTGCTGCACAAATCCAACAATATGCTCACCGAGATGGTGCGCAAAAATGTGACCTATCTGCATCTGTACAACGGCTTTCTGGAAAATACCTCGGATGAGGATGAAATTCAGGCGTATATCGAGGATGCGCAGAAGAACACCGGATTTGTAGACTTTTACTTCCTCACCTATGACGGCAATTACATGACCGTGACCGGGGAGACCGGCTATCTTGGCTTGCAGACCAATCTGGACGAAAAGCTTGCCGAGGGCAAGGATGTCGTCGTGAATGCGGCGCTTCCCGGCAAGCCCCAGATGCTTGCGTTCATCTGTCCCGAAACGCAGGGCAGCTACCGGGGCTTTGCCTACGATGCCGTTGCTATTGCCTATTACAATGATGCGGTGCTGAGGTTGCTGGACGGTTCTGCCTTTCAGGGTAATGCCAGCAGCTATGTGCTCTACCCGGACGGGCGGGTGATCATCGACAATTCCGTAAACCGCAAGCAGACCATTTACAACTTCATTGCGATGCTGCGCGACTATTCCGACCTTTCCGAGGAACAGATCACGGAGCTGTCCAGTGCCTTTGTGCAGAACAGCAGCGGAAACCTGAGGGTAAAGCTGGGCGACACCAGTTATTATCTGATCTACGAGGGCACGAAGGTCCAGAACTGGACGATGGTGGGGCTTGTGCCGGTTCAAATCGTCAATGCCAGTCTGGATAAGCTGTGGTTCTATACGGTGCAGATCGTGGCAGGCATTGCCTTTGGCCTTGCGGTGCTGGTCATTCTGCTCATCGTGCGCAGAAGCCATGTCACCCTGCGCCGGAAGAATACCGAGATCTCGTACCGGGACGAGCTGTTCCAAAAGCTTTCGCTGAACGTGGACGATGTTTTCCTGATGCTGGACGCAAAGACCACCAAGGTGGATTACGTCAGCCCGAACATTGAGCGGCTGCTGGGCATCCCGTGGAGAGAAGTCCGGCAGGATATCCGTACTCTGGACAAGCTGTACCCGAATGGTTCCCCGGAGCACGGCAAAAATCTTCTGGAAGGGCTTCCCAGCGGGGAACAGCGCGAATGGGACTTCGAGTATGAGCACGCGGAGACCAAAGAGCGCCGCTGGTTCCACCTCACTGCCATGGGCAGCGAGGTAGAGGGCAGAACCAAGTACATTCTTGTCATGTCCGACCGCACCGCCGACAGGAAGGTGAATCAGGCACTTTCGGATGCCGTTGCTGCCGCCGAGACAGCCAATCGCGCCAAGAGCACCTTCCTTTCCAATATGTCCCACGATATCCGCACCCCCATGAACGCCATCATCGGCTTTACCACGCTGGCGCTCAGCAATATTGACGATAAAGAGCGGGTGAAGGATTATCTTGGCAAGACCCTTGCATCCAGCAACCATCTGCTCTCCCTCATCAACGATGTGCTGGATATGAGCCGCATTGAAAGCGGAAAGATCCATCTGGAAGAAGTGGAGGTCAACCTTTCGGATGTGCTGCACGATCTGAAAACCATCGTCAGCGGGCAAATTTATGCAAAGCAGCTGGAGCTTTACATGGACGCCATGGACGTGACCGACGAGAACGTCTACTGCGACAAGACCCGGCTGAACCAGATCCTGCTGAACCTGCTGTCCAACGCCATCAAGTTCACCCCGGCGGGCGGCACGGTCTCGGTGCGGGTGCGGCAGCTTGCCGGTAAGGTGCGCGGCTGCGGACAGTACGAGTTCCGCATCAAGGATAACGGCATCGGCATGAGCCCGGAGTTTGCCCAAAAGATCTTTGAGCCCTTCGAGCGGGAGCGCACCTCCACGGTCAGTAAAATTCAGGGCACCGGCCTTGGCATGGCCATCACCAAAAACATCGTGGATATGATGGGCGGCACCATCGAGGTGCAGACAGCGCAGGGCAAGGGCAGCGAGTTTATCGTTTGCGTGCCCATGCGCGCACAGACCGAGCAGCGCCCGGTGGAAAAGATCACCGAGTTGGAGGGCTTGAAAGCGCTGGTGGCGGATGACGATTTCAACACCTGCGACAGCGTGACAAAGATGCTGGTCAAGGTGGGTATGCGCGCCGAGTGGACCCTTTCCGGCAAGGAAGCGGTGCTGCGTGCGCGGCAGTCTATCGAGATGAGCGATGCCTACCACGCCTATATCATCGACTGGCGCTTGCCGGATATGAACGGCATCGAGGTCACCCGCCGCATCCGCAGCCTGAACGATGATACGCCTATCATCATTCTGACCGCCTACGACTGGTCTGATATTGAGGTGGAGGCAAAGGCTGCCGGTGTGACCGCCTTCTGCTCTAAGCCCATGTTCATGTCCGATCTGCGCGAGACCCTGATGAGCGCCCTCGGGCAGAAGCAGACGGACGCGGCGCAGGGGCTTTTGCCGGATAAGAACGCCGACTTCAAGGGTAAGCACATCCTGCTGGTAGAGGATAACGAGCTGAACCGCGAGATCGCGCTGGAGATCCTGCGGGAGTACGGCTTCCGGGTCGATACGGCCGAAAACGGCGCCGTGGCGGTGGAAAAGGTGAGCACCGCCGCACCGGGCAGCTATGATCTGGTGCTGATGGATGTGCAGATGCCGATCATGGACGGCTATACCGCCACCCGGCAGATTCGCGCATTGGACGACCCTGCCCGGGCAACGCTCCCAATCCTTGCCATGACCGCCAACGCCTTTGATGAGGACCGCCGCAACGCCTTGGAAAGCGGTATGAACGGCTTTTTGTCCAAGCCCATCGTGATCGGCGACCTTGTGCAGGAGCTGCACAAAATTTTGTAAACCAAACGCCGGTCAGACGTAAAAAATAAAGCACCCGCAGCATTCGCTTTCAAAGGTCAAACACCTCTGAAAAGCCTGCTGCGGGTGCTTTTTTGCGGTCCTGCTTACGGAAAAAGGCTGATCTGCATTGGGCGCTCAGCCTTAGCACGGGCAGAGAACGCTGCTGCCCTTGGCAGAATGACAGGAGCTTTCTTTAAAATTTGTGCAACTTTCAACAGAAACAAAGTGACCGATGGTCATTGCTTTATTATTTTAACACGGTAAAGACTTTTTGCGGCTTCTCCTGCCGGAAATGTATCCCAAAGCCGTTCACACTTTAGTCATACTCATTTGACAGAACCTGCTTTTTCCGGTATTCTGTCCGTATCGCAAGGACGGCGGGCAGAGAAAACCCGCATTTTTTCGTTCGTTCTGTATTTGCTGGGAGGACAATCTATGGCAACCATGAAGGATATCATCCAGAGCCCGCTGCTGCTGGCGCTGGTCATCGGCGGTCTTTTGTATATTTCCGCATTCTCGCTGGTCTACCTCAAAAAGGCCTACGACCACTGCTTGGAGCTTGGCATTACCCGCAAGGAGCTGAGCAACGTGATCAAATCCAGCCTGATTTTTTCCATCGTGCCCAGCCTTTCCATCGTGGTGGGTCTGTTCGTGCTCATTGCGGTGCTGGGCAGCGTGTGGGCATGGTGGCGGCTGTCGGTCATCGGTTCGCTCTCTTATGAAACGATGATCTCCAGCTCCATTGCACAGGTGCTGGGCTATGCATCCTCCGCTGAAATGCTGGAAAGCGCCACCGGACGGCAGTTCGGCGTGGTGATGATCCTGATGAGCGTGGGCATGCTGAGCGGCTTTCTGATCCTGCTGCCTCTGGGCAAAAAGCTGTGCAAAAGCGTGGACCGCTCCGCAGCCGAAAACGGCGGCAGCACATGGAAAAACGTGCTGTCCGGCGTGTTCATGCTGGTGATGTTCTCGGTGTACATCCCCATCCTGCTGTTCACCGACAATGTGCAGGCCGCCGTGATGATCACCGGTCTTGTGATCGCCATTGGCGTGGGCGTGCTGGCAAAGCGCCCGGGCCTTGCATGGCTCAATAACTTCGTGATGGCATTCTCCATGCTGGGCGGCCTGATCTCGTCGCTGGCGTGGGTACGGATTTTCGGTTAAGGAGGGAAACGGACATGAGCAAAGCAAAGACTGAGACCAAAATGGACTCCTTCCAGAGCTGGGCGCACCGCTGGGGCCGTGTGGGCACCCTGATCGCCCTCATTTACATGGTGGCGCTGCCCTTTGTGGTGCTGGCCGCCTATGACAGCATCCCGTCTCTGGGCGAGGTGTTCAACGTGAACACCTTTTCCATCCTGCTCATCTACATCCCGGTGGGCTTTTCGGAAGCGCTGAGCTACACCCCCATTCTGGGCTGCTCGGCCTATCTGGCCTTCATCACCGGCAACATCATGAACCTGAAGCTTCCGGTGGCGGCAAACGCCATGAACCTGACCAAAAAGCAGCCCAACACCCCGGAGGGCGAGGCCGTTGCCTCGGTGGCCGTTGCGGTCTCTTCCCTGATGACCGTTGCCATCCTGACGCTGGCAGCGGTGTGTGCCTCCTTCATCAGCCCGGTGTTCGAGCTGCCCGCCGTCAAGACGGCCTCCGGCTATCTGCTGCCGGCCCTGTTCGGCTCCATGGCGCTGGGTCTGTTCGCCAGCTCGTCCAGCGGCAGCAAGGTGGTCAAGGGCGGCATCAAGGGCGTGCTGCCGGTGCTGATCATCATGACGGTGCTCTCCCTCGCCGCACGTCTTGCAGGCTACGGCTCCGTGCTGGGCGGACTTGTGGGCATCTTTATCATCGTGATGCTGCCCATCGGTATCCTGACCTCCTATGTGCTGTGGAAGAAGGGCAAGATCCAAGTAGTGGATAAGGAGCAGAAATAAGCAAAAAGAGGCTGCTGCAATCAGCTCCGCAAATAACCCCAATAAAAATGAGATGGATTTCCCCTCGGGAAAATCCATCTCATTTTTTGCCTTCTAAAATGCGTCACTTTTTAAAGCTTCAGCCGCTCCTGCAAAAAGCGGCACAGCAGCTCCGCACAGGCGTTATGCTGCTTTTTGGGGCGGAGAAAACTGGCACAGATGGGCGGCACACCGTCCAGCACAATGTTTTTGGCGTTGTGCATCAGCGCGTTGGGGGCTTCCTCAAAACGGTTCAAAGACACACAATTCTGCTCCTGCGTGCGGTAAAGCACCTGATAAAATTGCTTGCCCAGCTCCAGCTGCGGGTGTGCGCCGCTTGCCTGCAGCGCCTGCCACAGCGGCGCAAGGGCATCCGGGGCAAAGCCGGGCACCAGCAGGGTCTGTCCGTCCAGCTCCGCCGGAGAAATATGCGTCCGCTCCCAGAGCGGGCTGCTGCGGGAGACCATGACGGCGGTGGTATGCTGGGAAAGGGCAGTGCGTGCAAGCCCCGCAGCACAGCCGCCGAGATCCATTATCAGCCCGGCGTCCAGCGCGCCGCCTTGCAGCTGCACCGGGACTTCATCGTTGAGAAGGGAAGTGAAATCCAAGGGAATGCCGGGGTACTGCTGCCGGAACGCCTCCAGCACCTCTCCCAGATTGGGCAGATAATCCGGCACCAGCGCCACGCTGATGCCCAGCCGCAGCGGAGCAGACTGGATATCCTGATAGGCTTGCTCACACAGGGCATCGAACTGCTGTACCACCGGCGCAGCCTGCGCCCGGAAGCGCTCGCCCTTCTCGGTCAGCGTCAGATGGTTGCGGGTGTTGACAAACAGCCTGCCGCAAAGCTCTTCCTCCAGTGCGGCAATGCTCAGCCGCAGAGCCTGCCGGGACAGGTACATCCGCCCGGCGGTGTGGGTGTAATTCAAATCTTCGCACAGCGCCAGAAAATAACGCAGCTGCTGGATGGTCATGATGTGCTCCTTTTTAAAAAACGCAAGTTTTACTTGATACCTATAGGGATATTATAACTCCTTTTTCTTTTTCTGTAAATGTGATAATTTTAACAAGAACGACATGGAGGATTTGTCGATACGAAACGTTAAGCAAGAAAAGGAAGGAATTATTATGGAAAAGATCTCCCGCAAAGGCTTTCTGAAGATCGCAGCCGCTGCTGCCATGAGCAGCGTGACCGCTGCCGGTCTGGCTGCCTGCAATGCAGCCAGCAGCACCGTCTCCAGCGCAACCGGCATCTACACCCCCGGCACCTACACCGCCACTGCCAAGGGCATGAGCGAGATCACCGCCACCGTCACCTTTGATGCCAACACCATCACCAAGGTGGAGCTGGACCTCTCCGGCGAGACCGAGAGCATCGGCGGTGCTGCCAAGGACAAGCTGATCGAGCAGATCCTGAACGCCCAGACCAGCCAGATCGATGGCGTGACCGGCGCCACCGTCACCAGCAAGGCCGTGCAGAACGCTGTGGCAGACTGCATCCAGCAGGCCAGCGGCGGTGCCATTAACCCCGCACAGCAGACCACCGAGGAGACTTCCTCCACCGCCGACTGGCTGGGCGAGGAGCCGGAGATCGCAGAGAGCGACATCAAGCAGACCGTGGACTGCGAGGTTCTGGTGGTCGGTGCCGGCTCCTCCGGTACCTTTGCTGCCGCCGCTGCCGCCGAGGCAGGTGCAAAGACCATCCTGATCGAGAAGTTCGGTCACGATATGGCCAGCGGCATCCGGGATACGCTGGCAGCCTGCGGCTCCAAGCAGCAGCTGGCAGACGGTGACGACGTGAGCAAGAAGGACGCCGTGCGCTACCTGTGCAACTGGAGTCAGGGCTACACCCGCCGCAGTCTGGCACAGGTCTGGGCCGATAAGAGCGGCGAGACCATGGATTGGTTCACGGATGTTCTGGCCGAAAGCGGCATCGACTTCCGCCACGAGATCGACGAAAAGCACGAGGGCGACAATTACGAGGTTCTGGATGTGGGCCACAGCACCCAGTATGGCGAAGAATACAGCGAGCAGCTGACCATGGATGCCGTGCTCAAGCACGCCGAGGCCGATGGTCTGGAAGTGCAGTACGAGATCACCATGGTCAAGCTGGAAAAGGACGGCGACCGTGTGACCGGTCTGATTGCCAAGAACGCCAGCGATGAGTATGTGCGCTACAACGCTTCCAAGGGCGTCATCCTTGCCTGCGGCGGCTACAGCGGCAACGAGACCATGATGAAGGCCCTGCAGCCCCAGAGCGTGGAGCAGACCTGCATCAACTGCTCCAAGCCCGGCTCCAAGGGCGACGGCATCAAGGCGTGCCTGTGGGCTGGTGCCATCATGGATACCACCCACACCTCCATGATCTTCGACCGCGGTGCCATCAAGCCGGATCAGACCGGCGAGTACGGCAAGGCCAGCGATGGTGCGCTGTTCTGGATGGGCAGCCAGCCGTTTCTGAAGGTGAACCTGAACGGTGAGCGTTTCATGAACGAGTATATGCCCTACGATCTGGTGCTGCACGCTGCCGCCAGCCAGCCCTACCACACCTACTGCACCGTGTGGGACAGCAAGTATGCCGAGGACTGCGAAAAGTTTGCTACCCACGGCTGCAGCCGTCTGTACCCCCATGTCAACGGTACGAACCCGGTGTTCCCCATGGGCTATGTGCAGGCTATGAACGCCGACCTGCAGGAGCAGGGCTACATCGTGGAGGCCGACACCATCGAGGAGCTGGCCGAAAAGCTGGGTCTGTCGGTGGATACCTTCACCGCCACGGTGGAGCGCTACAACGAACTGGCTGCCAAGGGCGAGGATGAGGATTACGGCAAGGAGAGCTACCGCCTCTCCACCCTGAGCGAGGCACCCTTCTACGGCGTCCGTCAGGCGGGCGGCTACCTGATCTGCACCATGGACGGCATCCAGATCGACGACAATATGCACGCCATTGACCACGACTTCAAGGCCATTCCCGGTCTGTACGTCATCGGCGACATGAGCGGCAATTACTTCTCCGGCAGCTATCCCTGCCTGATGGCCGGTGCCGCCGCAGGCCGCAGCGCCACCTTCGGCCGTCTTGCCGGTCAGAATGCTGCCGCAGGCATCTGATCACAACGTTTTCCTTCTCTTCTAATGATATCTGCACCTGAAAAAGCCGCTCCGGGTCTAGCCGGGGCGGCTTTTCTGATGGCAGTAAAAGCAGGAGAGGCATTCTCAGGCGCAAAACGCTCACTGTCCTTCCTTTCCGTTCGGATGCTCGTCCTTTTCCAGAACAAGGTCCATGAGATATTCAAAGGTGATGAGCACGCGCGCATAGAAATAGTTGGCGGTAAGGTTCCGGTCATCCAGCATCTTGTCGTCCAGCAGCACAAAGGCAGGGTCCGCACAGCGGGCAATGGGGGAATTGTCGGCTCCCACAAAGGCAATGATGCTCCGGCGCTGCGCAAAGGAGTCCTGCACCGGCTTCAGGATGGTATCGGTCTTTCCGCTTTTGCTGATGGCAATGACCAGCCCGGCATCCAGTGCACCGCTTTCGTAGACCTCGTAGCTGTTGGAGCCGATGGCGCAGTAGCCCAGAACCAGCAGCTTCCGCACCATAAATTCCTGCAAAGGGGCGCAGAACCCGGTGCCGGTCACAAGAATGGGCTTTTGCCGGTTGGCGTGGAGCAGCTCCACAAAGCGGTGCATTTTTTCCTCGGGGATATCTCCGATAAAGGCGGTGATGTCGGAGGCGTGGTTCTTGTTGTCGATCTCGTTCTGGATGAGGAAGCCGATGCGGTAGATCATATCGGTGTAGCCGGTATAACCCATCTTTTTGCTCAGCCGGATCACGGCGGCAGGGGAGGTGTAGTTCTGCGCAGCAAACTCCCGCACACTGCACTGACCGCCGTTTTTGGCGGTTTCCAGCACCGCCTGCAAAAGCTGCTGTTCGTTTGCGTTCAGATGGTGCTGATCCGCCAGTTTGTAAAGGTCGTGTTTCATGTTTTGCTCCGATTTATGAATCAAAGAATGGCTTGCTTTTCTGAAGTATACGCTGAATCGCATATTTTGTCAATGAACATTTCGATGTATCCAACATAAACGTGAAACATGTTTCGGCTTTTGCAAACAAGTTCAAAAACAGTCCAAATCGGTAGATTTTTTTGTGCAGAGTGATATAATCAAGCCATCGAAACGGTAAGGTGCACCCCCGAAACGAAGAGAGAATTTGAAAAGAGAGATCATGGAACGTTAGGAGAACACCAATGAAACAAAAAGTTATGGATGCTATGCAGAGCTTCTCCAAAGCTCTGATGGGTCCCGTTCTGTTCCTGCCCATTGCGGGTATGCTGCAGGCGATTTCTTCGGTCATGAGCAACACGGCACTGGTGACAGAGGGCGGTGTTGTCTGGACCCTCGGCAAATTCATCAATGGCGGCGTTGGCGCAGTCATTGGCAATCTGGGAATCCTGTTCTGCGTGGGCATTGCAATGAGCCTTGCCAAAAAGCGCAAGGCAGACGCGGCATTTCTGGCACTGGTCAGCTATCTGGTCTGGCTGGCAGCTAATGCCCGCTGGCTGGATGTGGCAGGGCTGACCATTGCCGGTGATACGGCAGGTGCTTTGTACGGCACCGGTCAGACCATCTGCCTCGGCTATCACGTTACCGACATGGGCGTATTTCTGGGCATGATCCTTGGCGTGGTGGTGGCGCTGGTCCACAACCGCTTCATCGACACCGAGTTTGAAGGTGCCATGGCGATGTACGGCAACAGCAAGTTCGTCTTTGTGGTGCTGCTGCCCATCGTTCTGGTCATGGCAGTGGTTGCCAGCTACGTCTGGCCTGTGGCTGCGGCGGGCATCAACGCTCTGACCGGTGTCATGGCAAGTGCAGGCGCATTCGGCGTGTTCCTGTACGGCTTCCTGAACCGTGTGCTGATCCCCACGGGTCTGCATCATCTGGTCTGGTCTCCCTTCCTCTACTCTGCACTGGGCGACAGCATGATCATCGGCGGCGAGCAGATCGTCGGCGCAAAGCCTGTGTTCCTTGCCCTGCTCAGTGACCCCAGCGTTGCAATGATGCGGGATTCCGCACGTTTTCTGACCTACGGTCTGATGAAGACCTTTGGCGTGATCGGCGTGGCAATGGCCTTTATCTCCACCGCAAAGAAGGAGAAGAAGGCTGCCACCAAGGCACAGATCATCCCGGCAACCCTTACCGCCTGTCTGGTAGGCGTGACCGAGCCGCTGGAGTTTACCTTCCTGTTTGCAGCCCCTGCGCTGTGGCTGATCTACTCCCTTCTGGACGGTCTGTTCCAGATGATCGTTTACCTTGTGGGTGTTCGGGTCTGCGCCACCAACGGTATCATCGATTTTCTGGTGCTGAACCTGCCCGCAGGCATCGGCCGCACCCGCTGGCCGCTGTATGTGCTGGTGGGTCTGGTGGAGATCGTGGTGATGTACCTCGTTTTCCGCTTCCTCATCGTGAAGATGAACCTCAAGACCCCCGGCCGTGAGGACGGCGAGGAAGTCACCGACCTTGCCGCAAACGCTGCTGCCGTCAAGCAGCAGATCCGCAGCGGCGCAGCCGAAAAGACTGCCGTCGGCGCAGACGATGCACAGACCGCAGCCCGGATCGTGGAAGGACTGGGCGGTGCAGAGAACATCCTGAACACCGACAACTGCATGACCCGTCTGCGGGTGCAGGTCAAGGATGCCGCTCTGGTCAAGGACAAGGAGTGGTTCAAGCCCACCGGCTCCGCAGGTCTTGTGGTAAAGGGCAACAACATCCAGATCATTTATGGTCCCAAAGTGGGAAAGATGCGTGCCATCGTGGATAGCTACCTTGGCCGCGCAGAATAAGATATCCACTTTTATTCATCATACAAAAACATTATAACAGGAGGTTTCCCTTATGAAAACGTTCAAACTGGTCATCGCCGGCGGCGGCAGCACTTACACCCCCGGCATCGTCAAGAGCCTGCTGGTGCAGAAGGATCGCTTCAAGCTGAATGAACTGGTGCTCTACGATAACAACGCCGAGCGTCAGGAGGCTGTGGGTGTCATCGTCCGCCATGTGGTGGAGATGTTCGACCCGGAGCTGAAGCTGACCCTGACCACCGACCCGGAAGTTGCCATGACCGATGCCGACTTCATCTTTGCACAGATGCGTGTCGGCCTGTACGCCATGCGTGAGCAGGACGAGAAGATCCCGCTGAAGTACGGCGTTGTCGGTCAGGAGACCTGCGGCCCCGGCGGTCTGGCTTACGGCCTGCGCACCATCTACCCCATGGTGGAGCTGATCGATTACTGCGAAAAGTACGCAAAGCCCACCTACTGGATCGTCAACTACTCCAACCCCGCTGCCATCGTGGCAAAGGCGACCTTCCGTCTGCGCCCGAAGGCTCGTATCCTGAACATCTGCGATATGCCTGTCGCCATCGAGCGCAACATGGCCGAGATCCTGGAGTGCGACCGTCATGATCTGGAGGTGGATTACTTTGGCCTGAACCACTTCGGCTGGTTCACCAAGGTTCGTCTGAACGGCGAGGATGTGACCGAGAAGCTCAAGAGCTATGTGGCAGAGCACGGCTATATGCCCCAGAACGCCAAGAGCGATGTGCTGCACAGCGATCCGTCCTGGCTGCACACCTATGCAAATGCCAAGAACATCTGCTCCGCCTTCCACGATTATCTGCCCAACACCTATATGCAGTACTACCTGCTGGGCGATGAAGTTGTAAAGAGCAGCGACCCCAACCACACCCGTGCCAACGAGGTCATGGAAGGCCGCGAGAAGCGCATCTTTGACGCTGTGGCAGATTATCGTGCCGGTAAGGACGTAGACCTGACCAAGTTCTTCGGCGGTGTGCACGGCGAGTTCATCGTGGACGTTGCCATGAGCCTTGCCTTCGACCTGCGCAAGCGTTATCTGGTCATGGTGGAGAACAACGGTGCTGTGGAGAACCTGCCCTCCGACGCAATGGTGGAAGTTCCCGCTTACATCACCGACCGCGGCCCGGAACCCGTGCGTGTGGGTGAGATCCCCACCTTCTACAAGGGTCTGATCGAGCAGCAGGAGGCTGTGGAGAAGCTGATCGTGGATGCCGCTGTGGAGCACTCCTACGAGAAGGCACTGATGGCCTTTACCCTGTCCAAGACTGTGCCCAGCCTGCTGGTCGCCAAGAAGATCCTGGACGATATGATCGTTGCCAACAAGGCTTACTGGCCGGAGCTGCACTGATAAGTACCTCGTCAGCGGCAGATACCGGACAACGGATGCCATAAATTGTTGAAGGCCTCCCCGGCATACCTTTCAAGAAGGATGCCGGGGAGGCTTTTTGTATAATGAAAACCACTCGCTAGGCGATTGGCTTCAAAAAAGACTTGTGTCGATAATAATGTATACCCCACGCTCCTGCTGCCCACCCTAACCACAGGGAAAGGGGGCGTGGGGATGTCCGGCAAACGGGTGCTGGCGGTGTATGCCGCCTTGCTGCTGGGGTTTATGGTGGTGCTGTGCCGGTTGTATCTGCTGGCACAGCACCCTGCCTATGCTGCGCGGGCGGCAGCGCAGAGCACGGTCACCCTGCAGCTGCCTGCCCGGCGGGGCTGCTTTTACGATGCACAGGGGCGGCTGCTCACCGGGCTGGAGGAGCGCTGGCAGGTGGTGTGCTTTCCCGGGCAGGGCAATTACGACCGGCTGTATGCCTGCACGGATGCCGCCGGGCAGGCGCTTTTGTACCGCAGCCGCAGCCGTGCTGCCCCGTTTCTGCTGGAGGTAAGCTGCGACCCAGCCCGCCTTGGGCTGACCGGTTACCCCACCGCCCGGCGATATGCGGCGGTGCCGCTGTGTCAGCAGCTGCTGGGCTATCTGGATAGCACAGGTCACGGCGCTGCCGGGCTGGAAAAGGCATTGGACGCCGTGCTTTCCGGCACAGGGGAGCACAGCAGTCTTGTCTGCGCCGTGACGGCGCAGGGGACGCTGCGCACCGGCGAGACGCCCCGGCTTTTGCGCGCCGACAGCGGGGCGCTGGGGGTTCAGCTGACCATCTCCCGCCCAGTGCAGCGGGCAGTGGAGGCAGTGGCGGCAAGCACCATGAAGCGCGGCTGCATTCTGGTGCTGGATACCGCTACAGCGGCGGTGCGCGCCAGCGTCAGCGTGCCGGGCTACGACCCGGAGCACCTTGCCGACAGCCTGCAGGCAGAGAACAGTCCCTTCTTGAATCGGCCACTGCAAAGCTACGCAGTGGGCTCGGTGTTCAAGCCGGTGCTGGCTGCGGCTGCGCTGGAAGCGGGCTTGCAGCCGGTTTTCGAGTGCACCGGCGCAGTGGTGGTGGATGGGCAAATTTTCCGCTGCGCGGGCGGGGTGCCGCATGGACAGGTAGACCTTGCCGCTGCACTGGAAAAAAGCTGCAACGGCTATTTTATCCGTTTGGGACAGCAGCTGGGCGCGGAGCGCTTGCTGGACGCCGCCAAGGCCTTTGGCTTCGGACAGAGCCTGCCGCTGGCAGAGGGGCTTGCCGCCGAGGCCGGGCAGCTGCCCACCCCGCAGGAGCTGGCGCAAAGCGGACAGCTGGCCAATTTCAGCTTTGGGCAGGGCAGCCTGCTGGCAGCGCCGCTGCAGGTGGCGGCGCTGTTCAACACCATTGCAGCAGACGGCATATATCGCGCTCCCTATGTGCTGCAAGCCACGCTGGACGAGACCACCGGCCAGCCCGTGGAGACCCTCAGCCACCCCCGGGGGCGGCGGGTGCTCCCGGCGCAGAGCGCAGCACTTTTGCGTGCCATGCTGGTACAGGTGGTGCAGCAGGGTACCGCGCAGGATGCCGCCGGGGTTTCCGGTGGGGCGGGTGGCAAGACCGGCACCGCCCAGACCGGGCAGCTCACCCCGGAGGGCACCGAGCGCTGCAATCTGTGGTTTGCGGGGTTCTGGCCGGCGGAAAAGCCCCGCTACACCATTGTGGTGCTGCAGGACGGCGCAGTGCACACCGCGTACTCCGGTGCAGCCATCCTTGCGCAGGTCTGCGCCGCGTTGGAGGCGGCGGGATAAATGCGCGGATTCTGCTTGCAATTTTGGCTTTGTTATGCTACTATATAGTTGTATTTTTGCGTGGATTTCCGTATTTACAAATAAAAGGAGCGTTACGATTCATGTCTGTTATCGAAATTGTTGGCGGTGCCATTCTGCTGGTGGCTTCGCTGGTCATCGTTTTCCTCACCCTCATGCAGCACACCCACGGTCAGGGCCTGTCTGGTGCTATCAACGGTAGCGTGGGCGGTGCCAACAATGCACGTCTGACCCCGGCAGACCAGATGCTGGCTAAGGTCACCCGCATTGCAGGCGTGGTGTTCTTTGTGGTCGCTATTCTGGCCTGCCTGTTTGCAGGCCGTCTGGCAGGCTGAGAAGGCGTTGCAGCCCCGTGAACGGACGGGGCTGTTTTTCTGTGCAGAAAAAAGTGCGGGCAGCCGGTTTTGCGGGCTGCCGCAAGGAGGGGACAGGGGAAAGCGCCCGTCCCAAGGCAGGGCTGTGCTCCGCAGGAGATGCACGGCCACGGAAGTGAAGGAGAAAATATTTTATGGCAATGCGCGATAAAATTGAGCACGCGATCCAGAATCAGCCGTGCACCGTAAAGGATCTGAAGAATAAGTTCGGCGGG
Organism: uncultured Faecalibacterium sp.; assembly: GCA_934540955.1. Classification (GTDB taxonomy): domain Bacteria; phylum Bacillota; class Clostridia; order Oscillospirales; family Ruminococcaceae; genus Faecalibacterium. Next base: position 9,255 of record CAKTCY010000027.1, on the reverse strand, counting down.
GATCGCGGCGCAGACCGCAAGGTGATGGAGGCCGTGGACCAGCTGGTGCATGAGGCCGTCATCTGCCAGCGGCAGGGCGTGTTCTTCACCGTGCGCAGCGGCCGTGCCGACAAGGCACTGCTGTGCAAGGTAGTAAAGCTGGGCAAAAATTTTGCCTTTGTTATGCTGGAGGACGGCACCAGCGATATCTTTATCCCCGGCCGGTTCACCCGCGGCGCAATGCCCGGCGACAAGGTGCTGGTGGAAAAGTTTGCACACCCCCGGGTAGAGGGCAGCGATGAGGGCGAGATCCTTGCTGTTCTGGAAGAGAAAAATTCTCTGGTGGGCACCATGCACCGCATGGAGGGCCGCCTGCGGTTTGTGCCGGACGATTGCCCCGCCATCTCCATGCAGGTCATGCGGGACTGTGAGGGCAGCGCCAAGGACGGCGACAAGGTGGCAGTGGAGATCCTGCTGCGCGGCAGCCGTCAGGAGGATCACCGCGTGGGCGTAGCGATGCGCTTTGGCAGCTGCGACGAGGCCAAGCGCTGCGCAAAGGCACTGCTCTACGCGCAGGATATCCGCAGCCGCTTCCCGGACAAGGTGCGGGACGAGGCCAAAAAGCTGGATAACGCCGAGGTGTCCGCTGCGGACTGCGAGGGCCGCATGGACCTGCGCGCCCTGCCCATCTTTACCATCGACAGCGCCGAGACCAAGGATATCGACGATGCCATCAGCCTGACCAAGACCCCGGACGGCGGCTTTGAGCTGGGCGTGCACATTGCGGATGTTTCCAACTACGTCAAGCCCGGCACCGAGCTGGACAACGAGGCCTTCAGCCGCGCTACCAGCGTCTACTATGCCGATCAGGTGGTGCCCATGCTGCCCAAGCAGCTGTCCAACGGCATCTGCAGCCTGAACGAGGGCGTGCTGCGGCTGGCCTTCTCCTGCCTGATGCGGCTGGATAAGGACGGCAACCTGACCGATTATCGATTTGTCAAGTCCGTTATCCGCAGCCGGGTCAAGGGCGTGTACTCCGAGATCAACGCCCTGCTGGCCGGTAACGCTGACGACGAGCTGACCGGCAAGTACCATGAGGTACTGGCGCAGCTGCCCGCCATGAAGGAGCTGTATGGCCACCGTGCCCGTCTGCGCAAGGAGCGCGGCTGCATGGATATCGAGAGCGGCGAGGTGAAGCTGATCCTCGACGAGGACGGCCACTGCATCGACGTGAAAAAGCGCACCTCCGGCGAGAGCGAGGCCATGATCGAGGAGTTCATGCTGCTGGCCAACCAGTGCGCCGCCCACTTTGCCCGGGTGAAGCAGATCCCCTTTGTGTACCGTGTGCACGAGGAGCCCAACGCCGAAAAGCTGGAGCGTCTGCACGGTCTGCTGCAGGCCTGCGGCGTCAACGACCACTTTGCCAAGGATGTGCCCACCCCCAAGGAGCTGAGCGCTATTCTGGATGGCGTGCGCGGCACTGCCTACGAGCAGATCATCAACACCGGTATGCTGCGCTGTATGTCCAAGGCCGTGTATGAGGAAAAGCCCAAGGGACACTACGGTCTGGTGCTGCAGGACTATGCCCACTTCACCAGTCCCATCCGCCGCTATCCGGACTTGGCGATCCATCGCATCATGACTGCCCAGCTGAAGGGTACCGACAAGGATACCATGATCCTGCGCTACAGCGAGTTTGCCGAGGATGTCAGCAAGCAGGCCAGCGAGCGCGAGGTGATCGCCATGCAGATCGAGCGCAAGGCCGAGGACTGCTACAAGGCCGAGTATGCCCGCCGCCATCTGGGCGAGTGCTACGAGGGCCGCATCTCCGGCGTGACCCAGCGCGGCCTGTTCATCGAGTTGGAAAACGGCGTGGAGGGCTTTGTACCTGCCTCCAGCCTGACCGCCACTGGCACCATGCTCACCGAGGGCGTGCGCCTTTCTGACCCCGTTTCCGGCAAGAACTGGAACTTGGGCGATACCATGATGATCACCATCGTGCGTGCGGACGTCAATCTGGGCAAGATCGACTTCGAGGTCGCCCCGGAGAGCGCAAAGCAGTAACCTTATAATAGAACAAAAACAGACTGCCCCCGAAGCAGCGCACAAGACCGTGCTGCTTCGGGGGCAGTTTTTATGCTTTGCGGGGGATGGGCGGGGCACTGTCGTCTGTAAGACCAAGGATATAATCTGTACTGGTATGGTAGAGGCGGGCAAGCTGGATCAGCACCTCGGTGGGGATATCCCGCTTACCGGTCTCGTAATTGGAATAGCAGACCTGGGTACATTTCAGATACACCGCAACATCCTTTTGCAGCAGATCACGATCCTCCCGCAGATCCCGGATGCGTTGATACATGGCGCTTACCTCAAAAGCTTTATTTAAGGTAAAGTATAGGCATAACGAAATGTTATATTGACATATAAAACAAAATGTTATATCATGGTATTGTGCCGGGCATAACTGTAAATATCCGGCACAAAAGGGGAGAGCATCATGAAACTGGAATTCCGGCAGACGGTATCCTGCAAACATCTTACGCTTGCAAGGGTCTGCAAAACCATCGACTGGCAGCGGCCGCTGCCCCGGTGTGGAGAATATGTAGCCGGGCTGGATACGCTGGACGGCGAACCGGAGTTGCCGGTGCGCAAGCTGCTGCACCGGGTACAGGACGGCAGCTGCCTTGCGGAGCTGCCGAGCTTCAACATTGCGCAGCTGCGGCTTTCCTACCGGGAGCTGGAACAGCTGGCCGCACAAAAGGGCTGGACGCTGCAAAAGCTGTAAAAAACTTAAAATTCCCTCTTGCATTCTGGCCGATTCGTGCTATAATAGTAGGGCAATCGTTTCCAAGGCCGCTCGACGGGGTAGCCGATATTGAAGGTTGTGATGGGCACATACATTAAATATGGCCCCAATACGTCAGAACCAGAATTGAGGTGAAAAGAATGAAACAGGGTATCCATCCGAACTACGTTGACTGCACCATTACCTGCGCTTGCGGTAATGTCATCAACACTCGTTCCACTAAGCCCGAGATCCACGTCGAAGTTTGCTCCAAGTGCCATCCTTTCTACACTGGCAAGCAGAAGCTGGTTGACACCGGCGGACGTGTTGAGCGCTTCAACAAGCGTTTCGGCCGTAAGTAATTATAGGCTATCTCATGCCGCTTCCTTCGGGAGGCGGCATTTTTGCGTTTTGTGGGAATAATGTTTCGTTTTCCCACACAGGATTGTCTTAATTTAAACACATTTTCCATCTAAAATATAGCAGTTCCAAACCGGAAAGCGCTGCGTCCATGCCGCTTTCCGCAAAACAGCTTCTAAAATAAAAGGAGAGTTTGCTGTGATCGAAGTTTCTCACCTGAGCAAGTCCTACGGCAGCCGCCCTGCCGTGCAGGATCTCTCATTTACGGTGCCAGACGGCCAGATCTACGGCCTGCTGGGGCCCAACGGCGCGGGCAAATCCACCATTATGAATATCCTTACCGGCTATCTTGCCCCCACTGAGGGCGAGGTGAAGGTAGCCGGGTTCCGTCTGCCGGAGCAGGCGCAGCAGGCCAAAGCCTGTGTGGGCTACCTGCCGGAGCAGCCGCCGCTCTACCCGGAAATGACCGTGCAGGAGTATCTGAACTTTGTGGCAGAGCTCAAGGGGGTCAAGCGTGCGCAGCGCAAGCAGCAGGTGCTGGCCGCTGCCCGCCGCACCGGGCTGGAAGAAGTGCTGCCCCGGGTCATCCGCAGCCTGTCCAAGGGCTACCGTCAGCGGGTGGGCATCGCACAGGCGTTGTTGGGCAGCCCGCAGCTCATCATTCTGGACGAGCCCACCGTGGGTCTGGACCCTGCGCAGGTCATCGAGATCCGCAGCCTTATCCGGGAACTGGGCAAGGCGCACACGGTCATCCTGTCCAGCCACATCCTCAGCGAGGTGCAGGCCGTGTGCCAGCAGGTGCTCATCCTCTCTAAAGGCCGTCTGGTGGCGGTAGGCAGCCCGGAGGAGCTGGGCGAGACGCTGAACCCCGGCAGCCGTCTGCGCGCTACCGCGCAGGGCGAGACGGACACTGTGCTGGCCGCAGTGCGCAGTGTGCCGGGCATCTGCCGGGTAGAGCTGGAAAGCGCCGCGGACGGTCAGGTGACCTTTACCGCCGAGAGCGAGGACGCCGCCGACCGCCGCGCTGCCGTGTCCCGGGCACTGACCGGGGCCGGGTGCACTGTGCTGGCGCTTGCCGCCGAGAACCGCAGCCTTGAGGAAGTATTCCTTGCGCTGACCGAAAAAACGCCGGAGCAGGAAGCCCCGGCAGAAGGGGAGGGAAACTGAGATGCTTGCCATCTTTAAACGAGAACTCCGCAGCTGCTTTCACGGCATGATCGGTGCGGTGCTTACCGCCTTTATGCTGGCGGCTACGGCCATCTACTTTGTGGCGCTGAATCTGGGCTATGGCCTGCCGGACTTTGGCTACTATACGCTGTACCGCACCATTTTTGTGCTGTTGCTCTACATCCCGGTGCTCACCATGCGCTCCTTTGCAGAGGAACGCCACAGCCGCACCGACCAGCTGCTGCTCACAAGTCCGGTGTCGGTGGGCGGCATCGTGCTGGGCAAATACTTTGCCCTGTGCGTCATTTTTGCGCTGCCCTGCCTTGTGGATGCGGGCATGATCCTTGTGCTGAAGGTGCTGGGCGCTACCGGCACCAGCACACTGGCCAATTTTTCTGCCCTGTTGTGCTACTACCTCATGGGCTGCGCAGCCATTGCCATCGGGGTGTTCCTTTCCAGCCTGACCGAAAACCAGATCATCGCCGCCGTATCCGGTGTGGCGGCGCTGCTGCTGGCCTATATGATGCCCAGCCTGCGCACCATGTTCACCACCGGCAGTGCGGTGGCACTGGCAATGTTCACCGCCATTGCCGCTGTGCTCAGCGTGGTGGCGGGGCTGCGCAGCAAAAGCTTTACACTGGGCTGTCTTTCCTTTGCGGGGTGCTGCGTGGCACTTACGGCGCTGTTTCTGCTCAAGAGCAGCTGGCTGACCGAAGCCTTCAGCGCGGTGCTCAGTGCCCTGTGCCTGTTTACCCCCTTTGAAGAATTTGTCAACAGCAGCTTTTCTATCCCCACGCTGGTCTACTATCTGACCGTAGCGGCGGTGTTCCTGTTTTTCACCGCGCAGGGGCTGGAAAAGCGCCGCTGGAACTGAGAGGAGGCCACAACGATGAAATGGAACAAGAACGCATCCTCTCAGAAGGGCAGGGTGTTCCGCAGCGGTCTGCTGTCCACCGCCATGTTGGCGGCAGTGCTGGTGCTGGCGGTGCTGCTCAACCTGCTGGTGCGGGCCATCCCTGCAAAATATACCGAGTTCGACCTCTCCGAGGCCAAAATGTACACCCTGAGCGACAGCACCAAAGCGCTGGTGGAGGGGCTGGAAAAGGATGTGCACATCTATTACCTCTGCGAGACCGGCAGCGAGGATGCCATCATCACAAAGCTGCTGGATCACTACGCCGCCGAGAGCGGGCACCTGAGCTGGGAGCAGAAAGACCCCACCCTGTACCCCACCTTTGCCGCAAAGTACGGCGCGGAGAATGTTTCCACCGGCAGTCTGATCGTCACCTGCGGGGAGAACAGCACCGTGCTGGATGCCGCCGACCTGTACGAGTACGACTACACCGATTACTACACCACTGGCTCTGCCAGCGTGACCTTTGGCGGCGAAAAGCAGATCACCTCTGCCATTTATAAGCTTACTGCAGCCGGGCAGAGCCACGCCTACTATACCACCAACCACGGCGAGCAGACCCTGACCGACTCTCTGACCGATGCGCTGGACGCCCAGAATATCGACGCCCAGCCGCTGGACCTGCTCACGAGCACCATCCCGGAGGACTGCGACCTGCTCATCATCAACGCACCCACCAGCGATTTTGCCGCAGGGGACGGCCTTGTGGATGAGATCAGCCAGCTGCAGGCGTATCTGGCGGCGGGCGGCAAGCTGCTGCTGACCAGCAGCGTCTACGCCCAGACCCCGCAGCTGGATGCCGTGCTGGCGCAGTTCGGCCTTGCCCGCGCAGAGGGCATGGTGGTGGAGGGCGACAGCAGCAAGGCACTGTATAACTCTGCATGGTCGCTGCTGCCGGACTACGGCACGCCCACCGAGAGCACCGCGCTGAACGGCGTGAATACCAATACCCATGTCATGCTGTCGGTGGCGCAGGGCATCACGGTCACCGAGACCGATAATGTCACCGCCGAGCCGCTGCTGAACAGCTCTTCCGCTGCCTATGCCAAGGCCGATATCAACGACCTTACCACCATGGAGCGGGAGGACGGGGACGCAGAAGGCCCCTTTGCACTGGCTGTCTGGGCACGGAACGAGGACACCGGCGCAGAGGTCCTCTGGATCGGCTGTCCCAACATGGATAACGAGCAGCTTTATCAGTCCATGCCCGGCAACCTGACCTTTTTGCAGGGCTGCGCTGCCTCGCTGGTAGGGCAGGATGTCCTTGTGGACACCAAGGCGCTGGAGGCCGAGCCCATCACGGTGGCGGGCTCCACCGCCGCAGCACTGGGGCTGACCTTTGTGTTCGTGCTCCCGGCGGCGGTGCTTATCGCCGGGGCAGTGGTGGTGCTGCTGCGCCGCCGCAGATAAGGAGCCCGCCATGAAAACAAAACAGCGTGTCCTGTTGGCGCTGCTGGCAGCGGCAGTGCTGCTGGGCGCGGCGCTGTGGGCGGTGACCCGCAGCAACGCCAAGGCCGAGCAGGCCGCTAGCGCCGCTGCCGAGGGCAGCATCCCCCTTTCCACCTTTGCTGCCGAGGACCTGGAGCAGATCGAGTATACCTATAACGGCCAGACCTACACCCTGCAATATTCCGGCGGCAGCTGGCAGCTGGCACAGGACCCTGCCTATCATCTGGACGAGAGCGCCTGCAACACCATGCGCACCGCCCTGATGGCACTGAATGCCAAGCGCAGCCTGACACCGCAGGCAGGGGAGGACTACGGTCTGGATGCCCCGCAGCTCACCGTCACGGTAACAGCGGCAGGGCAGAGCACCACCTTGACCTTCGGGGTAGAGAACCCGGTCACCGGGGATCTCTATGTGCAAAAAGCCGGGGACGATGCCATCTACACGGTCAGCGGCAACAAAGCCGCCTGCTTCCAGCTGGATAAGGCCGGGCTCTTCGGCAGCTTCTGCCCTACTGGGCTTACCGCTTCTGCCATTACGCAGGTGGCCTACACGCTGGCCGATGGTACCTCCGTCACTTTGAATGCCGTCAGCGAGCCTGCCGAAAGCGCTGACAGCGCTTCTTCCGCTGCCTATGAGACGGTGTGGCGGCTGGCTTCTGACCCCACTGCCAGCCTTGCACAGGACAAGGTGCAAAGCCTGCTGTCTGCCTTGTGCACCTATGCCACCGCCCAGACCACGGACGCTGACCTTGCCGCCTGCGGCTTTGATGCACCGGTATTCACCGCCGCAGTTACCAGCGAGGACGGCTCCACCGTGCAGCTGGCCTACGCCTGCGGTACGGACGGGTGGTATCTGCAAGTTGGGGGCGAACCTTCGGTATACACAGTGGATACCAGCACTGTGCAGGCCCTTCTGCTGACGGAAAACGACCTGAAAACGCAGGAATGATTCCTTTTGTACGCTGTGCCGAAACCAAGGCGCAGCGTATATTTTTTTGCAGCTTTTTATAAAGTTTCGGCAAACAGCGGCAGAGTGATTGACAATCCGACTGTGATTGTTTATTATAAACCGTGACAGGGTAAGCTCGCCGCGCAAAATCATGCTGCTGCGCGGGGCGGAGCACCCCGTATACGCAAAAAAGATGGGGCAGGCTCCCTGTCTTTTTTCGTATCTGAGAACAAGGAGGATAACATATAAAATGGACAACTCGGTGGTCGTTTCACTGCGGGATATCGTAGTGGAATTTGATGGACAGCGCATTCTGGATGGGCTGAATCTGGATATCCATGATAAGGAGTTCGTGACGCTGCTCGGTTCCTCCGGCTGCGGCAAAACCACCACCCTGCGCCTGATCGCAGGCTTTCTGGAGCCGAATGCCGGCAAGGTGCTGCTGAAGGGAGAGGACATTACCGGTGTGCCGCCCTACAAGCGCCCGGTGAATACCGTGTTCCAGAAATACGCGCTGTTCCCGCACCTGAATGTGTTCGAGAACGTGGCCTTTGGTCTGCGGCTCAAAAAGCTGGATGAGGACACCATCCGCCGCAAGGTGCGCGATATGCTGGAGGTCGTGGGCTTAAAGGGCTTTGAGCGCCGCAGCATCAGCCAGATGTCCGGCGGTCAGCAGCAGCGCGTAGCCATTGCCCGCAGTCTGGTCAACGAGCCGGAGATTTTGCTGCTGGACGAGCCGCTGGGCGCGCTGGACCTGAAGCTGCGCAAGGAGATGCAGCTGGAGCTCAAGCGGCTGCAGCGCGAGATGAACATCACCTTTATCTATGTCACCCACGATCAGGAGGAAGCGCTTACCATGTCCGATACCGTCGTGGTCATGAACGGCGGCAAGGTGCAGCAGATCGGCACCCCGGAGGATATCTACAACGAGCCGAAAAACGCCTTTGTGGCAGACTTTATCGGCGATTCCAACATCGTGGACGGTGTGATGCACAAGGACTTTCTGGTGTCCTTCTCCGGTGTGGACTTCCCCTGCGTGGACCGCGGCTTTGCCCGGGAGCAGAGCGTGCAGGTGGTGGTGCGCCCGGAGGATATCGAGGTGGTATCCCCCGTGGAGGGCCAGCTTGTGGGCGTGGTGAACGATGTCATCTTCAAGGGCGTGCACTTTGAGATGCACGTCGAGTGCGAAGGCCGCGAGTGGCTGATCCACTCCACCCGCGCCTGCACCCCCGGCGAGACCATTGGTATGCGCATCGGTCCCAACGAGATCCATATCATGGCGCGGAGCGAGGGGTGATGTGCCATGAAGATCTATGATAAAAAGCTGGCCTATCCGTACTTTGTATGGATGGTGCTGTTTACCGTTGTGCCTCTGTTCATTGTGGTGTACTACGCCATGACCGACGCCGAGGGCAACTTTACCCTGAATAACCTCACCTCCATCAGCGGCTACGGCTCGGTGTTTGCCCGCAGCCTGCTGCTGGCGCTTATCGCCACGGTCATCTGCCTTATCATCGCCTTTCCGGTGGGGTATTTTCTGTCCCGTCTGCGGGTGAACAAGCAGCACATCATGCTTATGCTGGTCATGCTGCCCATGTGGATGAACTTTCTGCTGCGCACCTACGCATGGATGGGTCTGCTCAGCGTCAACGG
>CAKTCY010000026.1 GCA_934540955.1 uncultured Faecalibacterium sp. | reverse complement strand
GAAAATAGGTTCCGTTACAAGTTCTTTCGATATTGTTCAATTTTCAAGGTCCTGTGCGCCTTAGCCTTGCGGCTGACAGCTTATTTATTTTATCACTTTCGTGATAAGTTGTCAAGCACTTTTTTGAAAGATTTTTGAGATTCATTTTTGATTCTGTCGAATCTTTCTATTTAACGTCCATTTCGAAGTATTTCATTCTGTCGGACGTTCGCCTGACAGTAATGTATTTTAGCACAGCATCCTTCAAAAAGCAAGCACTTTTTTACAATTTTTACGCCAAAATCATTCTTTTTACTTTTTGCCCAGTTTTTTACATTTTTTATGGACACTTCCTCCCTTATTCCTCCAAAAGCCGGGCGCGCAGCCGGATCAGGATCTTGCGTTCCCGCCGGGAGATCTGTACCTGAGTCGTATGCAATGCTTTTGCAGTCTCGCTCTGGGTGCGGTTGCCATAAAAGCGCAGGCGTATCAATTGCTTGTCCTGTTCCGGGAGCGCTTCGATCACCTCAGCCAGACTGATCTTATCTGCCAATTCCTCCTCCGGGGATTCCACCGGGATATCCAACTGCCTGTCTCCATCCTCGCCGCCCTCCGGGGTCAGGCTCATGGCGGGCTGTGCAGCCTGTATGGCAAGGGCTACATTCTCTATTGGCTCATCCAGCTGCTCTGCCAGCTGCTGCAAGGTAGGCTCCGAACCGCACAGCTTCATGGTATGCTCCCGTGCTGCCTGCACCCGCATTCCCAGTTCCTTCAGGGAGCGGCTCACCTTGACCGTACCCCCATCCCGGAACAGCTTTTTGATCTCGCCAAGGATCACCGGCACGGCATAGGTGGAAAAACACACGCCCCGGCTCTCGTCAAAATTATCGTAGGCTTTGATGAGCCCCACGCAGCCTGCACTGTACAGGTCGTCATATTCCATGCCGCGCCCACGGAACCTGCCCGCACAGGCGTGCACCAGCCCCAGATTCTGCGTGATGAATGCTTCCCGCCGGGTCTTATCCGTTACCATATACCGGACCGCCTTTCCTTTTTATGTAGGCTCCCGCCGGGACAGACGCTTGACCAGCAGCACCTTTGTACCTTTACCGGGCTTTGAGGTGACCTTTACCCTGTCCATGAAGCTTTGCATCACCGCAAAACCCAGACCGGAGCGTTCCTCCGGGTTGCCGGTGGTGAACAACGGCTGCATGGCCTGCTCCACATTGGGGATGCCGATGCCCTTATCTGTAATGGTGATGTGCACCTCCCGGTCGGGGTAGACCGCTATGGTCATGCACACCGGCCCGATACGCTCCGGGTAGGCATGGACGATGCAGTTGGTGACCGCCTCAGACACTGCGGTCTTCAGGTCAGCCAGTTGGGGCACGGTGGGGTCGTACCGCGCCAGAAAGGCCGCCGTGACGCCGCGGGCGTAGGCCTCGTTGCTGCTGAGGGAATCGAACTGGATGCGGGTGCTGTTCTCTGCTTTCATTGCGCATTCTCCTTTTCTGTGTTCTCCGTACAGGGGATGCCCGCCAGCCGCAGGACCTTTTGCAGCTGTGCGGGGGCGTGCTGCAGCCGCAGGCTCGTACCCAGAACGCGGGCGCAGCGCTGCCGCCCAAGGATGAGCCCAACGCCGGAGGAATCCATGAACCCCACCCCGCCAAGGTCGATAATCAGGGTGCGGGGGCTGCGGCTGACCAGTGCATCGTCCAGCTGCATCCGCAGGCTCTGGGCGGCATCGTGGTCGATCTCCCCCGCCAGATAGGCGTACAGGGTCTCCCCTGCCGCGCTGAAGGTCACCGTTGCCATTGCTTGTCCATCTCCTTTTTTGCAAAATAAAAGATCCCGTACACATAACTTCAGTGTACGGGATCTTCGGGTTATTTTTTAGAAAAAGCTGTCGGCGGCTTACGCCTTTGCCAGCAGAGCGGCTGCCTCCAGTGCTGCCGCCTCGCTGCCGCAGACCAGCAGGCCGCGGCGGGTGTTGGCGTGCGCCAGCTGCACTGCCTCGTCCAGACTGGTGCAGAGCTGGGCGTCAAAGTGATATTTCGCCTTCTCGGTCAAACGCCGGGTCAACTGCTCCTCCACACCGGCGGGCGTAACGAGATACACCTTATCAAAGGGGCTCTCGCTCATACCGGGCATGGTGGATTTATCCTTTTTCTGCTCCTCGGGGCTCAGGCCGGTCTCCAGCGCGGAGAAGAAGGCTTCGGCGCCCTCTTCCTCGGTCAGACCGATGATGGCGCTCATGTGGCGCACCTTGGCCATGTTCAGTACGCGCAGCAGCGCAGCAGCCTGCTGCGGGGTGCGGCAGGCATCCAGAATGACCAGCGGGCGCTGGGAAAGCACCCGGATGCTGCAGCGGTTGTCCACAGCAGCAATGCCCTCCAGAATGGCTTCGTCGGAGATGTCCGCCCCCTTGCGGCAGAGCGCCAGTGCCAGCTCCACCGCCATGGCGGCGTTGCCTGCGGCGTGACGGCCCAGAAAGGCCAGCGGCACCGTATAGCCGCCGTAGTCCACCCGGCTGGCGAACCGCTCCGCCTCCAAAAAGGTGATATCCTCCGGGTCGGGCACGACCAGCTCACAGCCGCACTTGCCCGCAGCCACGACCAGCTCGCTGAGCACCGTCTTGGGCTGCTCCGGCGCGGTGACGCAGATGCTGTCCTTGCGCATCACGCCGCCTGCCAGCGCAGCCAGACGCTCCACCGAGCGGCTCACGCCGTCCGGTCCCACCGCCGTTACAGCGCACACCGGCATTTGGGGCAGCGCCGCAGCCAGACCTGCGTCCGGCAGTTCCACCACCGCCAGCGTACAGCCGGCCTCGCCAAAGCAGTACGCAGCGGCGGCAAGCTCCGCCGCCTGCAAGGGCAACTCCTCATGGGCGGCAAGGGCATCGGCGGCGCGGCACAGCAGCGCCTCATCCACCGGCTTGCCCGCCACCCGGATACGAACCGCAAGGGGCTCGCACCCGGCATGGTAAGCACCGGCGCAGATGCCCTGTGCCTGCAGGATAGCCGTCAGCAGACGCGCCACCGCCGTTTTACCGGCAGTGCCTGCCACGCCCACGAACTGCACCTTCTGCACCGAGGCGGGCAGCAGCACACCCAGCTGCTCCGGGTCGGCAAAGCCGTCCGGCAGGGCTGCAAAATACTGATTTGCCTGTTGGATGGTCATTCGTTACTCCTTTTCATCTGATGATACAGCCATTTGCACAGTGCCAGCAGCACCAGCGCAGCCAGAATACCGGTCATAGCACCGGCAGAATCCAGCCACACATCCGTGACCTGCCCGCTGCGCCCGTCCGAGAACAGCTGGATGGTCTCATCGGTCAGTGCCGTCAGCACACCGCCCAGCATGGGCACGGTGATGTGCCGCAGCGGATGACGGCTGTACACCCGCATACAGAGCATGAGCAGAAAGCCCTCCAGCGCATACTCGCAAAAGTGTGCCAGCTTGCGCACGATGTGCATGGTCAGGCGCTCGGCCAGTGCCGGATGCCCCAAGCGGCGCAGCACCGCCTGCATCAGCTGCAATACCCTGCCGCTGGATTGCTCCGAGACTGTGGCCACCGCCATGGAGTTGGAAAAGATGAACGCGATACAGGCAATGAGTGCGGCGGTAAAGACCACCCGCCCGGCTATGACCCACGGCGAGGTGCGTTCTTTGTTATGATATTCCACTATTTTAACCCAGAGCCTTGATGCTCTGCTCAATATTTGCCAGCTTGTCTTGGCTCTTGGCGAACTTTGCGCGGATCTCCTCCACCAGAGCCGCCGGGGCACGCTCCACGAACTTGGGGTTATTCAGCTGGTTGCCGAACATGGTCATTTCCTTTTCAGCCTTGGCCTTTTCCTTGTTCAGGCGCGCCAGCTCCTTCTCGCGGTCGATGAGCTCCATCATGGGGATGAAGCCACGGGCGGCGTGGGTGGACACCTGCACCATGCCGTCGGTGCTGCCCTCGTACTTTTCGGTAAAGGTCACATCGGTGGCAAAGGCGAACTTGGCCAAATAGACCTGTGCGTTCTGGAAGGGGGCTGCATCGGCAGTTTCGATGATCATGCTGGTCTTTTTGGCGGGGTGCACGTTCATCTCGGTGCGCATGGTACGCACAGCCTTGATATAATCCATCACCTTTTCAAAGGCTTCCTCCTCGGCTGCCCAGTTGTGAGCGGCGTCAAAGGTGGGCCATGCCTGCGTCATGATGGTCTCGGCAGAGCCGGGCAGAGCCTGATACAGCTCCTCAGTGATGAAGGGCATGAAGGGGTGCAGCAGCTTGAGTGCCTTATCCAGCACATACACCAGCACACGGCGGGCGGTATCGGCCTGCTGTGCATCGCCAGAGTTCAGGCGGGGCTTTGCGATCTCAATGAACCAGTCGCAGTAGACGTCCCAGATAAAGCTGTTGATCTTGGCAGCGGCCAGACCCATCTCATAGTGCTCCAGATTGTCGGTCATGGCACCGGCCACCTGATTCAGCTTGGTCAGCACCCACTTGTCGCTCATATCCAGCAGTTCCTCGCTGGGCAGACCAGGCTCAAAGTCCTCGGGCAGATTCATCAGCACAAAGCGGGTGGCGTTCCACAGCTTATTGGCAAAGTTGCGGGCAGCTTCCACCTTCTTTTCGATATAGCGCATATCGTTGCCCGGGGTGGAGCCGTCCACCAGCATAAAGCGCAGAGCGTCTGCGCCGTACTGGGCAATGACCTCCAGCGGGTCGATGCCGTTGCCAAGGCTCTTGGACATCTTGCGGCCCTGACTGTCGCGGACGATGCCGTGGATGCAGACGGTGTCAAAGGGTGCCTTGCCGGTGTAAGCCAGACCGGAGAAGATCATGCGGCTGACCCAGAAGCCGATGATGTCGTAGCCGGTGACCAGCGTATTGGTGGGGTAGAAATACTTCAGGTCGGCGCTGTCCTCGTTGGGCCAGCCCAGCGTGCTGAAGGGCCACAGCGCAGAGGAGAACCAGGTATCCAGCGTGTCGGGATCCTGCGTCAGCTTTGCACCGCCGCACTTGGGGCAGGCGCAGGGAGCGGACTTTGCCACCACGGTCTCGCCGCAGTCATCGCAGTACCAAGCCGGGATCTGGTGACCCCACCACAGCTGGCGGCTGATGCACCAGTCACGGGTGTTCTTCATCCAGTTCATATAGTTCTTGGTAAAGCGCTCGGGCACAAACTTGATCTCGCCCTTCTCCACGCTCTCGATGGCAGGCTTTGCCAGCGGCTCCATCTTGACGAACCACTGCTTGGAGACCATGGGCTCGATGGTGGAGTGGCAGCGGTAGCAGGTACCTACCTCGTGCTTGAGGGGCTCGATCTCCTTCAGGAAGCCGTCCTCCTTCAGGTCGGCCAGAATGGCCTTGCGTGCCTCCAGCGTGGTCATGCCGGCGTACTTGCCGCAGTCCAGCACCTGAGGCTCGTTGACGGTGTTCTTGCCGGCGGCAAACAGGGCATCGGCGGCAGCCTTGTCGGCAGCGCCGGTCATGTGGCCGTCGTAGGTGAACACACGCACGATGGGCAGATCGTGACGCAGACCCACCTCAAAGTCGTTGGGGTCGTGGGCGGGGGTGATCTTCACGACACCGGTGCCCTTGGTCATATCGGCGTGCTCATCGCAGACGATGGGGATCTCCTTGTTCAGCAGGGGCAGCACCACATGGCAGCCGTGCAGATGGGCATAGCGGGGGTCCTCGCCGTTGATGGCAACAGCGGTATCGCCCAGCATGGTCTCGGGACGGGTGGTAGCCAGCTCCAGCATCTCGCCGGTCTCCTTGACCGGGTACAGCAGGTGCCAGAAGCTGCCGTCCTTCTCCTCGTACTCCACCTCGGCGTCGGAAATGGAGGTGTTGCAGTGGGGGCACCAGTTGACCATGCGGTTGCCGCGGTAGATCAGGCCCTTGTCGTACAGGCGCACGAACACTTCCTTGACAGCCTCAGAGCAGCCCTCGTCCATGGTAAAGCGCTCGCGCTCCCAGTCGCAGCTGCTGCCCAGCTTCTTCAGCTGGCTGACGATGCGGTTGCCGTACTTGGTCTTCCATGCCCATGCACGGTCCAGAAAACCATCGCGGCCCACCATCTCCTTGGTCAGGCCCTCGGCGCGCATGGCCTCCACCACCTTGGCCTCGGTGGCAATGGAGGCGTGGTCGGTGCCGGGCACCCACAGGGCGGCATAGCCCTGCATCCGCTTGGTGCGGATGAGGATATCCTGCATGGTGTTATCCACCGCATGACCCATGTGCAGCTGACCGGTAACGTTCGGCGGCGGCATCACGATGGTATAAGGTTTCTTGTCCGGATCGGCCTTCGTGTGGAAGTAGCCGCCATCCAGCCAGAACTGGTAGATACGATCCTCCACCTGACTGGGATCGTACTGCTTTGCAAGTTCTTTCATAGTGTCCTCCCAAAAATTTGATGAAGTGGGACGCAAAAAGCCGCCCCACGGAGCGTTCCATGGGACGGCTGTAAATACATAACCGCGGTACCACCCAAATTGCGCGGAAGGCTCCGCGCCCCTTGATGCCCCTGTAACGTAGGGCAGACCCGAAAGCGGCTTACCGGCAAGGCTCACCGCTCCTGCTCCAAAGTGACAGTGCCCCGCCGGTATCCCGCCGGGTTTTCAGCTGCCCCCGGCTCTCTGTGCGGCTCCAGACGATGCACACTCTTTTTCAACGCATTTATAAAAAGAATATAGCGTTTTTTGTGGGATTTGTCAATCAGTTTTTACAAAGAGCCCATTCCATCTCTGTGTTTTGCACGCAGCTGCTCCGCTCTGTGCCAGAACG
Source organism: uncultured Faecalibacterium sp. (assembly GCA_934540955.1). Classification (GTDB taxonomy): domain Bacteria; phylum Bacillota; class Clostridia; order Oscillospirales; family Ruminococcaceae; genus Faecalibacterium. The sequence goes on along the minus strand of CAKTCY010000026.1, from coordinate 20,177 downwards.
CCCCGTTGAACCACGCAGGCAGATACAGCATGGACTGAAGCCTTGCTTTATCCCAGAGCTTCCAGCGCGGTTTTGTTTCCATGCGCCGGACGGCGGCTCGGTGTGCCCGGACAGTCTGCACCGCGCTTGCCCGCAATTTTTTGTCCGGGTAATGCGCTTCCAGCATCCGATAGTAGGCGTGGGCACAGGCAAGCACCAGCATCTGCTCTGCGGAGTTTTTCAGCAGCGGATCTGTCTGCTGCACCATTTCATAGATCCGGCTCCATGTTTCCACCGCTGTGTAGTGCTTTTGTGTAAAGGGCCGCTGACAGGCCGATTCCGACCAGATGCGGTAGAAGTACAGCGGAGCCTTTACAAAGGCCAGCCCTTTGGCCTGCAAAAGAACCTGCACGAAGAAGAAGGTATCCTCTCCGATAAAAAGCTGCTCGTCAAAATACAGCCCTTCGCAAAGGCTTCTTTTGCAGAGCATACACCAGACATATTGGTTAGCGGCTTCGCACTGCGTATAGTCGAACGAATACTCTGCCAGTGAAAAGGCCTTTATTTCGGGCTCCTCTGCTGCGGGAGCAATGCCCACCGGGTCTGCTTCCTTCGGCACCTTGCGGTACCCGCAAACCGCAAGCTCTGTGTTTGTCTGCCGCAGGGCGCAGTGCATCCATTCCAGATACTGCGGTGCCACAAAATCGTCCGAATCCACAAAGCCGATGTACTCGCCCCTTGCCTGCCGTAGACCAAAATTGCGTGCCGAGGACACCCCGCCGTTTTCCTTGCGGAAAATGCGCACCCGGGCATCCTGCGCCGCATACTGCTGCAAAATTTCCCAGCATCTATCCGGCGAACCGTCATCCACAAGGAGCAGCTCAAAATTCTGATACGTCTGCGCCAGCAGGCTGTCCAGACATTCCGGCAGATACCGTTCCGTATTATAGACCGGCACGATTACCGAGATCAAGGGTTTTTCTTCCATAAATTCTCCTCAACTCTATCTTATTCCCAAAGCACTTTTCACCCACCGCACCAGCTTCCATGCCATTGCGCCCAGATACGGGCAGTACAGCAGCGTGAACACGCGGACCTTTTCTGCCCGGTTCCGCACCGGCATAAAGTGGTAAGCTTTCCGGTGGCTGTGCGCCTTGCGGATGAGTTGCTTTTGCAGCTGCGGTTCCACACCCGCATCATGCATCCGGTAATAGATGCGGGCATACGCGCTCAGCAGCAGTCCCTCGGCAGAGCTGCGGAAGGGCTCTGCCTGCTCCCGCACCAGTTCCTGAATTTGCTCCCACGCCAGCACCTCGCTGTACTGCCGCATCGAAAAAGCCTTTTTATAAGCCGAATCCTCCCTCTGCCGGTACAGATACAGCGGTTCTGACAGGTAGGCAAACCGACCAGCCTGCAAAAATGCCTGCAAAAAGAATACCGTATCCTCTCCTACGGAAAGCGCCGTATCGAATCTCACCTGCTGCAGTACCTTCCGGTGGTAGAGCGCACGCCAGCACTGGCTGCAGCTGCCAATCTTCCCATAGGCATAGTTTGCTGTGGTAATGGTGCAGACCGGCTGCTCCGGCACAAATGCAGAAAGCGCCTGCGCCATCTGCACGTCCCACACCTCCCGAAATCCGCATACCGCCATGGAGGTATCCTGCTGTGTAAGCGCTGCATACAGCCGTGTCAGATACTGCGGCAGCATCGCATCATCCGGGTCTACAAAGCCGATATACTCGCCCCTTGCCTGCTCCAGCCCAAAATTGCGGGCTGAAGTCACCCCGCCGTTTTCCTTACAGAAAATACGCAGCCGGGCATCCTGTGCCGCATAGCATTGCAAAACCTCAAGACCGGCATCCGTAGAACCATCATCCACCAGCAGCAGTTCAAAATTTTGGTAGGTCTGTGCCAGCATACTGTCCAGAAACTCCGGCAGATACTTTTTTACATTATAGACCGGCGCGATCACCGAGATCAATGGCTGCTCCTTTGCGTTCATTCCGCCCTCCTTTTCAAGATCTTCAGTCCGCGCTGCTTCAGCGCATCATACTCTGCACTGCCACGGTAGAGCAGTATGATCGCTCCCGCAAACACAGCCGTATAGAGCAGCCCATCCAGAACAAAAACGCCGAAATTGCCCACCGGGAACCGCTGCACCCACAGCACCGCTGCCGCAGAGACCGCTGCTGTAAGGAGCGTGCGCTTCAGATACTCTGCAAAATAATCCCGAAGCTTCTTCTGCCACGCATCCTGAACGCCGTATTTCAAAAAGATATAAGGCTCCACCCAAACACAGGTGCACAGGCTGCTGATGATGGTGCCTCCGATAATGCCGGTCACGCCGTACTGCCGCACCAGTACGAGCGAGGCCACCAGATTGATGATGGATTCCACCACCGCTTTGTAGCGGTCGTTCCAGAACAGCCCCATGGCCTCCCGGAACAGCAGATTCGTCTGCCGCATTCGTGTGATGTAGAACTCTGCCACGATGACCATCACGGTCGTCATCGGAAAACAGTATCCCCCGCCAAACAACAGCGTGATAAAGGAGTTGAACAGCATCATCAGCCCGCCGGTCAGGTAAGCAGACATCACAAAGAACATAAAATCCATTTCCTTATAGACCTTATACAGCCGGTCTGAATTTTCCATTACTGCAAAATTGCCGATACTGCCGGAAAAAGCCACGGCAAATTTTCCCATCAGGTTGTTCAGTGCATTGATCACCAACCGGTAATTGGAGTATAGGCCCACAGTCGCAAGGCCAATAAAGGAGGACATCAGCAGACTGTCCGTATTGCGCACGATGATGGTTGACAGCTTGTGCATACTCATGGCGCCGATGTTTTTCAGGATGCCGTTCCGCTCCTCCCTTTCCGGCAGCTCCCGGCATTCCTTCAGGTACGGAAATTCCTTGTCCACCATACGGGAAACCATAATGTTGGGTAAAAACTGTATCACCTGCTGAACCGCCAGATACAGGATGAAGTTCCGGGTCAGCAGCAGCACCGCGATCTGCGAAACAGTCTTGATGCATTCGCACACCATATTCCATCCTGCGCGGATATAGCCTTTCTGGTAGGCCTGATAGATGGAATTTTTATAACTCAGCAGATAAGAGCTTGCCGAGGCCAGCACATACATCATGTAGATCAGGGTGATATGCTCAATGCCCTCGCCGCCCTTGATGAGGTGGGGCAAAAACGGCAGCAGAATGATCCCGAACAGCAGCACCGAGGCAGCCACCGCCCGGTACATCCATTTGTACAGGTTCATCAGCTGCGCCAGCTTCCGCTCGTCATCCCGGGCGGCCGGCTCATACATACTGAATATCATGGCAGTACCGATGCCCAGCTCTGCAAAGTTCAGGATGCTGAGCACATCGGTAAACAGGCCGTTGACCCCCAGATATTCCGCCGAAAGGCAGCGGATAAATACCATCCGGTTGATGAAGGACAGCAGCATCGTCAGAAACTGCCCGCCGATGTTAAACAGCATATTGATGATCGAATAACGTGTTCTCATGCGCTTTTTATTCTCCCTAGCCTTTGATGCTCCGCAGCCACATATATTCCCGCGGAAATAGCCGCAGCAGCAGGCTTTGCAGCCAAAGTCCCGCCGGAACGGTACAATACTGCCGTGTCCGGTCCACCACCTCAAACTGCATCCTCAGCATTTCCCGGCTGCGGGGTGCTTTACGCAGTGCCGAGGGCAACTGCCGGTATATCCGGCTCACGCATCCCATGGTATACCGTGCGGCAACCGGCAGCGTCTCATACGCTTCGTTTTCCACAAGGCAGTTCCAGTAACGACAGGCCGCCTCGGCAGCATCGAAATGGCGCAGTGTTTTCTTTCCGCCCATAACACTGCTATTCCGCTGTACATAATAGTACAGCGTAGCCGGCACTACAACCGCTTTTTGGATCTGCAGACAGATCTCCGGGATCACAAAAAGATCCTCGTTCACTTTTCCCACCGGGTAGCGCAGCTGTGCAAAAATGGCGCGGCGGTACAGCTTGTTCCACGCGAGCTGAACCATCAGACCAGACGCCCTTTTTAGCAGCTCCCGCCCGGTCAGTTCTCCCCCGGAAAGACTGCCGTGCATTTTGGGGCAGAGTGCGCCCGCCTCGTCCACCTCGGCGTAATCGCACAAAGCAAGGTCTGCGCCGGTGCTTTGCACAGCTCGGTACATTGCTTCATACATTTCCGGCGCAATATAGTCATCCGAATCCACAAAGCCGATCCACTCGCCCCTTGCCACATCCAGCCCGGCATTGCGGGCGGCAGAAAGCCCGCCGTTTTTCTGGTGGAGCACCCGGATGCGGGCATCCTTCGCAGCAGCAGCATCGCACAGCGCAGGGCAATTGTCCGGTGAGCCGTCCTCCACAAGGATCAGCTCAAAATCTGTAAGGGTCTGCGCCAGAATGGAATCGATACATTTTTGCAGATAGCTTTCCACATCGTACACCGGCACGATAATGCTGAGCAATGGTTTTTCACAGGGCACAGCGCGTTCCTCCCGTTTTATTTTTTCAGTCCATTACCTCGGTGCGCAGGCGGGCAATGAGCCGCTCCATCAGCGCCACCCGGTTGAAGGGGGTCATCAGGTAAAAGCCGTCCGCATAGGGCGCAGCCGCCTTGGCCGCCCGCACCGAGACTTCCAAGCCCAGTTCCTCGCCTGCGGCGCGGTCCAGCCCCTCAAACCTTTGGATGATGGCCTCGTCCACATGGATGCCGTTGACCTCGTTTTCCATAAAGATGGCGTTGCGCTGGCTGACCACCGGCAGGATGCCGGCCAGAATCTTTGCCCGCTCGCCCAGCGTCTCCCGGGCTTTTTTCAGGTTTTTCACCGCCTGTGCCGACAGCACCGGCTGGGTAAGGAAGCCGCTCATGCCGTTTTCCAGCTTTTCTGCGGCGCGGCGCAGTTCTACCTCAAAATTGCGGGCGTTCAGGTTCAGCGCGCCGAACACCGTGATGGGGCTGGGCATCTCCCGCCCTTCCCCTGCCAGCGACACGATATACTGTGCCAGCTTGCGGGAGTTGAACTGGTACACATTTTTCACCTCGTCCCGCTCGGCGGTGGGGATGGGGTCGCCGGTAATGGCCAGCACCTCCCGCACGCCCTCGGCGTACAGTCCCAGCAGCAGCGCCTTGGTGGCGTTCAGGTTGCGGTCCCGGCAGGTCATGTGGGGCAGCACATTCATGCCCAGCTCCCGGTGCACCCGGCAGGCCACCAGCGAGGAATCCATCCGCGCCCGGGCAATGGGACAGTCCGCAATGGTCAGCAGATCGGCACCGGCAGCCTGCAGGCGGCGGGCACCCTCGAGATAGGAGGTCAGGTCAGCATCCTTGGGGGAATCCAGCTCCACCGCAATGACCCGCTGTCCGGCGCGCAGCTTGCGCAAGAAGGCATCGTCCGTTTCCACCGCAGGCTTCGCCGCTGCAGCGGGCTTTGCCGCCGGGGCTGCGGGCAGCGCTTCCGGCAAAGCATCCAGCGCGGTGCGCAGGGCAGCAATGTGCTGCGGCGTTGTGCCGCAGCAGCCGCCCAGAATGCGCACGCCCTCGCTGGCCAAGCGGCTCAGCTCCCGGGCAAAATACTCCGGCTTGCCCTGATAACGCACCTGTGCCCGCGCCACCACCGGGTAGCCCGCATTGGGCATGACCGAAAGCGGCAGTCCCGCATCTCCCAGCTGCTGCACCAGTGCCCGCATCGCGCCCGGGGCAGACACGCAGTTCAGGCCCACGGCATCCACCACGCCGCTCTGCGCCATGCGGCGCACCAGCTCGGCGCAGTAGCGTCCCTCCCGGGTGTAGCCGTCCGGCAGCACCGCAAAGGACACCAGCACAAAGGCCTCCGGCACGGTCCGCTTCAGCGCACGAATCGCTTCCAGCACGCCGTCCTCAGCGCTCAGGGTCTCGAACAGAAAATTCCGCGCGCCCAGCAGCGCAAAGCGCTTTGCCACGGCAAGATACACCTGCTCTGCCGGGAGGTTCTCGGTATCCGGTGCGGGACCAAGGTCGGCAAACACTGCCGCGCCGGTCTCCCCTGCGGCCTTCGCTGCCAGCTGCCAGCCTGCATCCGCCAGCTGCTCCCAGCCCGGCTGCTGTGCCGCCGCCAGACGCGGCAGGCTAAAGGTGTTGGTCTTGATGGCGTCCGCTCCGGCGGCAAGATACGCCCGGTGCACCGCCAGAATGCCCTCGGGGTCGGTCAGGTTTGCCTGCTCGCACTCCTGCCCCGGTTTTGCTTTATAATAGGTACCCATGCCGCCATCGAACAGCAGCGGCCGCTGGGTTAACAGTTTGCGTACGTCTAACATAGATACTTTTCCCTCTCCCTATAAAGGATTTCATCTTTCAGTTTATCGTAGTTCACCCATCCGGTCAAGCGCTTTTCTTCATTTCGCTTGCGGCGCGGCTATTTTTGTGCTATCTTAGGAATATCTTTTGAGAAAAGGGAGAGGATGGATCATGCGCCACACCGGCACACCAGAACTGGAGACCGACCGTCTGCTGCTGCGCCGCCTGCTGCCGCAGGATGCCCCGCAGATGTACGCAAACTGGGCAAACGACCCGGCTGTGACCCGGTTTTTGCGCTGGGAGCCACACAAAAGCCCTGCCGAGACCCGGGAACTGCTTTCGGCGTGGGCAGAGCTGTATCCGAACCCGGATTATTACCAGTGGGCCATGGTGGAAAAGACCACCGGACAGGTGTTCGGCTCTATCTCCGTATACAACGCCCTGCTGGGTGAGCCGCAGCAAAAGACCAGGTGGCCGGAGCTGGAGCTTTCCGGCGGCATCTGGGAGCCGGGCTACTGCATCGGGCAGAAGTGGTGGGGCAAGGGCCTTACCACCGAAGCACTGCAAGCCGTGGTGGATTTCTGGTTCCATCGGGTGGACGGTGCCTTCCTCACCTGCTGCCATGCGGTGCAGAACCCCGCCAGCGGCCGGGTGATGGAAAAGGCCGGCTTTGTGTACCACCACAACGATGTTTACCACAAATTTGACGGAACGCCGGTGGAATGCCGGTGCTATCTGCTGACAAAAGAACACTATGATAACAGAAAGGACTTACTTTGAGCGAGCTTTATGATATTCTGACCGAGACCCCTCCCACAAAGGTGGTGCTGCTGGCACTGGATCAGGGGCTTTGGGACTGCGAGCGCAGTCTGGCAGAGCTTTCTGCCCTGTGCGAGGCCAACCACATGGAGGCCGTGGCGCAGATCACCCAGAAGCGCCAGACCCCGGAGACCGGCATCGTGCTGGGCAGCGGCAAGCTGGAGGAGGCCTCCCTTGCCGCCCAGACGCTGGGTGCGGAATGCGCTGTGTTTGACGGTGAGCTGACCGGCAGCCAGATCCGCAACATCTCCAATGCGCTGGGCGGGCTGGAGGTCATCGACCGTACCATGCTGATTTTGGAGATCTTCCGCAGCCGCGCCGTGACCAACGAGGGCAAGCTGCAGACCGAGCTGGCGCTGCTGCGCTACCGTCTGCCCCGCCTGCAGGGCATGGGCGAGGCGCTGAGCCGTCAGGGCGGCGGCGGTGGCGGCGGTGGCGGTGCCCGCCGCGGTGCCGGTGAGACCAAGCTGGAGCTGGACCGCCGCCATGTGCACGCCCGCATTGATGCGCTGGCCGAAAAGCTGGCCGAGATGGAAAAGCGCCGGGGCGAGAGCCGCAAGGCCCGCGCCAAGACCGGAATGCCGGTGGTAAGCCTTGTGGGCTACACCAACGTGGGAAAATCCAGCCTGATGAACGCCCTGTGTGGTCCCAGCGTGGCCGAGGCCGATATGCTGTTTGCCACACTGGACCCCACCAGCCGCAAGCTGGTGCTGCCCAGCGGCATGGCGGTGCTGCTGGTGGATACGGTAGGCTTTGTGTCCCGCCTGCCCCACAATCTGGTGGAGGCGTTCAAGTCTACGCTGGAGGAGGCCGCATGGTCGGATGTGATCGTCCGGGTGGCAGACGCCGGGGACGAGCAGCGCGAGGAGCAGCTTGCCGTCACCGACGAGGTGCTGGACGGGCTGGACTGTGCCGACATCCCCCGCCTGACCGTGTACAACAAGTGCGACAAGCCCAACACCCTGAGCTTTGACCCCGACATTCTGCTGACCAGCGCCAAGACCGGCTACGGGCTGGACAAGCTGCTGCAAAAGCTGGACGAGGTGCTCAGCGACCGGGTGCACACCATCCGGGTGCTGCTGCCCTACGACAAGCTGGGGCTTGCCGCCCCCATGCGGGAGCGCGGCAGCGTACAGCTGGAGGAATACCGGGAGGACGGGTTGTATCTGGAGGGCATCGTCAAGACCGAGGACCTGCACTGCTTTGATGGCTATCTGGTCTGATCGGCGCATACGATTTAAATAGCCTCCGCTGCGCTCTGGCTATAATCAGCGGAATAATATTTTTATATAAGGCAAAGAGGCTGTTGCACAAGCGACAGCCTCTATTTTTGTACGAATAGGCGTAAGAATCAAACGGTATCAATCCCCAAAACAAAAGCATGTGCAACAAATTTTCCTGAAAATCAGAAGTTTTCGATGGATTTGTGATGCACATGCTTTTTTGAATTGCTTGATTATACGTTTGATTTTGAAAATGGCTGCTGCACTTTCGGCTAAAACGATGTGCAACAGCCCCTTTCTCATTGTTCGGCTATTCGGTTTTTATACCGTTTATTCGTAGGTCACAACAGCGACCCATACCGATGTCTTTTCAACCTTTACCAGTTCACCAGACTCCCATTTTGTGCGGCGGCCATCGTCCGTTTTGACCACTGCAATGCCCTTTACCTTCAGACCCTGATCGTTCAGTTCTTTAATACGCCATGCGATTTCGTTTGCCCGTCTTGCATCATTATTTGCCTGCGGGTCGTCCGAAACAAGCACAAGACGCTTCGACTTGCCAGCCACAAGGGTGCTGTTCAGCTTATTGCTCCAGGGGAAGTCCTCATCCTGCTGGTCAGTCACCTTATAGTTCTCTTCCCGCACAGTGCTTTCCTCGTCCGGGCCAGCTTCAAACGGAACCAGTTTCTGCAGCAGGGAGACAAAACGGTCAGCATCTGCTTTCAGGGAAGCATCCTCCGTCACCTTGACATCACTGCCGTTCAGCTGCAGCATGACATTGATCACATCTACATCCTTTGAGCCGACACTGCTGCCGCAGCCTGCCAGAAGCGCAAGTGCCATCGTACCAGCGAGAAGAACAGCCAGGATTCGCTTTGATACTTTCATTTGTGATTCCTCCTTTTGAAGTCGAGCGCAACGTTCCTGCATCTTTTCTACAGGATCTCACAACAATTTTACTCTTTTCAAAAGTCTTTTGTCAATGCACCGCCGTATTTTCGGAAAGTCCTACAAAGTATAGGGTTTATAATTGTATCTCTGCACAAACCAAACAGCCCCTTTGCGTTTTCACGGGTGGGGTCGTGACCGGAAATAGCAGTTTCACTGGGCAAGTACGTTGTCTACCACTGCTTTTTACAAAAAGAAAAAAGCCCCAACAAACACAAAAACCCGCCTGGCAGCGGGTTTTTGTGTATAGAGGGGTGGGAAAGTATATAAAGTGGTGAATCTCAATATCATTGGCAGGCTTTTGTGCGTTGCGCTGCCTTGCATGATGTATTATACCCGTTTTTCTTTTCTTGTCAAACAGGATTTTCGGATTTTGCTTTAAAATAATACTTTACTTTTTTGCAAAAACTTTATATAATTAACATAGAATTTCAGAAACGAAATTTTATTCCATTTCCGTGGGTTTGCACAACATAAAAACTTTACTTTCAGAAAATTTTATACAATCCAACATATTTTTGAAGGAGGCTCCTCTTATGGACGATCTTGACCGCAAAATCCTCACCCTTCTGGCCAAAAATGCACGGATGCCCGTCAAAGAAATTGCGGAGCAGGTATCCCTTACCAGCCCGGCGGTCTCCAGCCGTATCCATAAGCTGGAGACGGACGGCATCATCAGCGGCTATACCGTCACGCTGAATCGTCCGGCAGACCGGATGTATGTGGATGCGCTCATCAGCCTTTCGGTGGCGCCCTCCAAGCAGGATGCCTTTCTGGAGCTGCTGCAGAACAGCCGCGAGGTGCTGCAGTGCTACCACGTTACCGGTGCGTACACCTTTCTGGTCAAGGTCAGCTGCGGCAGCATGGCACAGCTGGAGCATCTGATCCTGCAGTTCCAGAAGCTGGGCACCACCAGCACCCAGATCATCCTGTCCACCCCGGTGAACCACGGCGATCTGGACGCCTTGATGCTGTAAGCGGGCACCGTTCATAAAACTGTTACTTTTTCCCTGCAATTTTGCGGTGCGGTGGTTCGTATCCAGAATAGCAGCCCAAAACCGGCACACACTACCTGTAACGTGTGCGCCCGGCTGCACCTTCCACACACAGCACTATGAAAGGAAATGCAATACTATGAAAAAATTCATCGCCGCCCTGCTGGCAGGGCTGACCCTGTTTACTTTGGTGGGCTGCTCCGGCGGCAGCAAAGCCGACAGCTCCACCCCCAAGGACTACTCCCAGATCATCCACGACGCCCGCAGCGACGAGGATAACGAGTACGATATGATCTTTACCAAGGGCGAGGACGGCAAGTTTACCGCCATCGATGGTTACAGCGCCGAGTACGAGGCTGACCAGCTGAACGAGGAGATCCGGGACATCCTGATGCCCCCGCTGAACCTGGAGGACGGCCAGTATACCGCCTTTGCCGCCAGCATTTCCGGCATGATGGTGCGCAGCTATGCCGTTGCCATCGTGAAGCCTGCCGAGGGCAAGACCGATGAGGTAAAGGCCGCACTGGAGGCCTATGTTGCCAGCGAGCAGCAGTCCATGGAGCACTATCTGGAGGACCAGTACCTCGTGGCTAAGGCCGCTACCGTCACCGTAGCCCCCACCGGTGAGGTGGTTCTGGTCTGCGCCGAGGATCACGATACCATTCTGACCAACATCGAAAAGGCTCTGGCCGCATAAAATGTTTTTGAAAGAAGCCGCCGCACAAAGCACCGTGCAGCGGCTTCTTTTTCATCATATAATGTGCAGACAGAGCGGTCGCTCTGTCTGCACAAAATTATAAATAGGATTTCCGCTGAAAATGCCCAGAGCAAAGCGGAGGGCATTCATAATCGTCCCGTTTGCTGCGCAAAAAACGGTGCAGCAGCCCGTTTCTTTTTGCGGCGGGTTATGCTATAATACCCCTTGGATTCGTACATCCGCAGGAGAAAAACTATGAGCAAAGCAACCATCGTCATCCCCAATATCAACGGCAAGGGCTGGCTGAAGGACTCCATCGAGTCCATCTACGCCCAGACCGAGCAGGATTTTGACCTGATCGTGGTGGACAACGGCTCCACCGACGAAAGTCTTGCGCAGGCGCGCAGCTACTGCACCCGCCCCAACTTTACCCTGATCGAAAACGGACGCAACACCGGCTTTTCCTACGCAGTGAATCAGGGCATTGCCCGGGCGCAGAGCAAGTATGTGGTGCTGTTCAACAACGACGCCTTTGCTGAGCCGCAGTGGCTGGTCGAGCTTTTGCGCACCGCTGATGCCGACCCCAAGATCTTTGCGGTGCAAAGCCTGATGATCCGGCACTTTGAGCGAGAGCTGGCCGACGATGCCGGGGACTATGTAACATGGATGGGCTTTGCCTGCAAGACCGGCGATGGCCGCCGCGTCAGCCGCTACACCAAGCAAAAGCGCATCTTCTCGGCCTGCGGCGGCGCAGCGCTGTACCGCAAAAGCATTCTGGACGAGATCGGCGGCTTTGACGAAAACTTTTTTGCCTACTTTGAGGACGTAGACCTGAGCTGGCGCGCCAACAATGCCGGCTACAAAAACGTGCTCTGTCCCACCGCCAAATGCTACCACATCTGCGGTGCCAGCACCGGCGCTGTGCGCTACAACGCCTTTAAAAGCCAGCAGAGCGGCCGCAACAGCATTCTGCTGCCGCTCAAAAACGAGCCGCTGCTGATGCTGGTGCTCAACTTTATCCCGCTGGCGCTGGGCTATCTGCTCAAGTGCTACAAGTTCCACAAGCAGGGCTTTGGTGAGGCCTGGGACAAGGGAATGCACGAGGCCTTTGCCCTGCTCAAAGCGGGCAAGCTGGGCAAGCGCCCCTTCCGCCTGAAGGATCTACCCAACTACATCCTGATGGAGCTGTGGATGATCTGGAACATGGTGCCCTACCTGTGGTATCGGCTGGTAGTGGTACGGTTTGACCTGAAATAACGCCAACTACTATAAAGCACCTTCTCATACGCGGTCAGCAACCTCGCCCTCTCCGTCACGGCTTACGCCGTGCCACACTCCCCACTCTGTCGCTGACGCGACATCTCTCCCCGGTCGGGGAGAGTCTTTCCTCAAAGGGAGAGGCCTTGGCAAAGAGATGAACTTTGCGTGGACTGCCAAGGGCTCCCACTTTGGGGGAGCTGTCAAAGCTGCTAGGCTTTGACTGAGAGGGCGAGCCCGTTACTCTTTACAACGATTTCTATTTATACCAAAAACACCCGACTGTGAAAGCAAACTCACAGTCGGGTGTTTTCATTTGCATTTTACGCTGCGGTGCTGGCGGCATCCTCAGCGGCGGGGCTTTCTGCCACGGCGCTGTCGGCGCCCGCTTCCGCCCGCGCCTCCGGCTGCACAGCCGAGGCAGCAGCCGAATCTGCCGCAGCGGAATCTCCGGCAGCGGCCAGAATGGCGTCCTGCACATCGCTTTCCGCCATAGGCTCCGGCTGCGCGGCAGCGGAGCTTGCGGCGCTTTCGGGCTTGGTCTCGCTCTCGGTCAGGCCGGTCAGATACCAGCTGCCGCTCTGGCGCTCGAACAGATAATCCATATACTTGGTGGGGGTGTCCGAGGAGGGGTTGATAATGCTGTCGTCCGCGCTGGCAGTGGGGATGTAGCCCACGGTGACGTGCAGCTTGCCGCTGCGCTTGAACAACTTGACCACGGTGGCGCGGTAGTAGCCCACCGTACCGGTGATGGGGATCTTGTAGCACTGGGTGGTCTCGTCAAACTCGACGGTCATATCCTCCATGTCAAAGCTGCGGTGGGTCAGCTTGAAGCCGGGGCCCAGCAGCTTTGCCAGATAGGCGTCTACCTCCACCGAGGGCAGCAGCAGCTGCTCGGTCTCGGGGTCGGTGTTGTAGTTTTCAAAGCCGCCCTGCGTCTCCTGAATGCTGTACACACAGCCCCACACGGCTGCCTCCCGCAGGGTCAGGTCGTCGATGTTCTCAATGCCGTCAAAGGGCATGGGGTCGAACAACACCAGGCCCTCCAGCTTGTCCTCGTATTCCTGCTTTTGTGCGGTATCGTCAAAGAGGTTTGCCACAAGGCCCACACCGGCCCGCAGCACCGTGATAAACCCGATGAGCACCAGCACCGTGATCAGCAGACCCAAGGTCTGCCGCCAGCGGCGGCGCTTGATCCGGGCGTGTTCTTCCGGGGTGATTGTATTTTTCATTGGTCTGAGTCTCCCAAAGTTTTTTGTCTACCCAACAGTATACCACATCCGGCCGCAGAGTGCAAAACCTGTACCGGTGGTTTTTTTGTGAAAGCAGGCTTTTTTATTCCCAGTCCTTCCATATCTCGGGCTGGTAGCCCACGGTGGCCTTGCGTCCGTTGCGCACGATGGGGGTCTTGAACAGCTGCTGGTTTTCAAACAGCTTGTCCTCCTTCTGCCAGTCCACCAGTGCATCCAGCAAAGCAAGGGTCTGCTTGTCCTTCGCCGCCGGGTCCACCAGCTTTTCCCAGCCGCCCAAGGCGCGCGCCACGTTATCAAACTCGCCCCGGCTCATGCCCTTTTCCTTCAGGTCAATCATCTGGAATTTAATGCCGCGCTCCTTGAAATAGCGCTGCGCCTTTTTGGTATCAAAGCACTTGCTTGTGCCAAAGATCTGGATATTCATCTTATCTCCTCCTGCCGGTTCCCGGCGGTCTTATTGTACCACACCGCAAACCGCTTGCATAGGCATAATTTGCGGCAAAACGGGCAATGCTTTCCGCAAAGGAGGTGTTTGTATGAACGCATTCGTAGACCCTGAGCTGTGCATCGGCTGTACCCAGTGCGCCGGGCTGTGCCCCGCAGTGTTCCACATGGAGGGGGTTCTGGCTGTGGCGGAGCCCGGTCCCATCCCGCCGGAGGAGGTGCCGCAGGCCGTTACCGCAGCCCAGAGCTGCCCGGTAAGCGCCATCCGCATCGAGGAATAACCCGGCACCGGTAAGGCTGCTGCACAGCTTGTGCGGCAGCTTTTTTGCAGCGGAATCTATGATTTCGGTCTTGTGGAACGCCTGTCGGCGTTCCACAAGACCATTTTTACGAGAGATGACATCACGAAAAGCAGCCGTTTCTCTTTTTTGCGCAAAAAGTCCCCGCACGGTACGGTTTTGTGCTATACTATAAGATGTGAAATTACGCAACGGAGGAACTGCATTATGCGTTTACTGGTCATTGACGGCAACAGCATTGCCAACCGCGCTTTTTACGGCATCAAGCTGCTGACCACCAAGGACGGACGTTACACCAACGCCATCTATGGCTTTTTGAACATTCTGCTCTCCCTGCTCAAGGAGTGCCAGCCGGACGAGGTGGCCGTAGCCTTTGATTTGAAGGCTCCCACCTTCCGGCATAAAATGTACGATGGCTACAAGGCCACCCGCCACGCCATGCCCGAGGAGCTGGCGCAGCAGATGCCGGTGCTCAAGCAGCTGCTGGCAGACCTTGGCTACCGCACCGTTACCGCCGAGGGCTGGGAAGCGGACGATATTCTGGGCACGCTGGCTGCTGCCTGCGCCGCCCGCAAGGACGACTGCTTCCTTGCCACCGGAGACCGCGACAGCCTGCAGCTGGTGAGCGAGAGCACCACCGTGCTGCTGGCCGCCACCGTGATGGGCCGCAGCAAGACCGTGGTGATGGACGAGGACGCCATTCAGGAAAAATACGGCCTTGCGCCCAAGCAGCTTATTGAGGTGAAGAGCCTGATGGGCGACACCTCGGATAATATCCCCGGCGTGAAGGGCATCGGCGAAAAGACCGCCCTCTCTCTGGTACAGGCCTTCGGCTCGCTGGAGGGTGTGTACGAAAACATTGATGATAAGCGCATCAAGCCCAAGCAGCGGGAGCACTTGTTAGAGGATAAGCCCATGGCCGAACTGAGCCACACGCTAGGCACCATCCGCACCGATGCCCCCATCGACACCGCCGAGGGTTCCTACACTGTAGGCGAGGGCAACAAGCCTGCCGCCGTGCGGCTTTTGCAGGAGCTGGAGATTCACTCCCTGATCCCCCGGTTCGGGCTGGACGGCGTAGCGCCGGAAGCCGCCGCCGAGGAAGAGTCCGTGGAACTGCCGGAAGCTGACCTTGCTCCCCTGCCCCTGACCCCCGCCGGGCATTATCTGGTGGCCGCCCGCCCCGCCGTTACCGGCAAGCAGGGCACCCGCAACGTGGTATTGCAGCCGGAAAGCTGGTACGCCGTGCAGGGCACCACCGTCTATCCTCTGGAGGATGCCGAGCTGCTGCGGCTGCTGGACAATGCCGATGTGACGCTGGACGTGTTCAACTCTGCGCCCCTGTACGCCAAGGCCATGGCTGCCGGCGGCTGGGGCAACAGCATCGTCTGGGACGGCAAGCTGGCCGCCTATCTGCTGGATGCCTCTGCCTCCAAGTACCAGATCAGCGAGCTGGTGCCCGCCTACAAGGCCGCTGCCGCCTTTACCTGCACCGATTACCCGGACGCCGGGCGGCTGGCCGACCTGTTTGCCCGGATGAAGGCCGAGATCACTGCCTGCGGCGAGGATGCACTGTACAACGAGATCGAGTTCCCGCTGGCACAGGTGCTTGCCGACATGACCCGCACCGGCGTGCTGGTGGATAAGGACGGCATCGAGCAATTCGGCGTAAAGCTGCGGGAGGAACTGGAGCAGGTGCTGACCCGCATCCACATGGAGACCGGCAGCGCCACCTTCAACCCCAACAGCCCCAAGCAGCTGGGCGAGATGCTGTTCGACACCATGGGTCTGCCCCATGGCAAAAAGACCCAGCGCGGCTGGTCCACCGATGCCGAAACGCTGGAAAGCCTGCGCGAGTACCCGCTGGTAGAGGACGTTTTGCAGTACCGCGCCTACCAAAAGCTGAACTCCACCTATGTGGAGGGTCTGCTCAAGGTCATTGGCGAGGACGGGCGCATCCACTCCACCTTCAACCAGACCGAAGCCCGCACCGGGCGGCTCTCCTCCGATAATCCCAACCTGCAGAATATCCCCATCCGCACCGAGCTGGGCAGCCAGCTGCGCGCCTACTTTGTTGCAAAGCCGGGCTGCGTGCTGGTGGACGCGGATTACAGCCAAATCGAGCTGCGTATTCTGGCGCATATCACCGGGGACGAACATATGCAGCAGGCTTTTCTGAACGGTGAGGACATCCACCGCAGCACCGCCGCCAAGATCTACGGCATCCCGCAGAGCGAGGTAACGCCCCGGCTGCGCTCCTCGGCCAAGGCCATCAACTTCGGCATCATGTACGGCAAGGGCGCGTACAGCCTTTCCAAGGATATCGGCGTGACCGTGAAGGAGGCAGATGCCTTCCTCAAGAACTATCTGGCAGCCTTCCCCAGCGTGAGCGGCTACATGGACAAGACCATCGCGGACGCAAAGGCAAACGGCTATGTGTCCACCCTGTTCGGCCGCCGCCGCACCCTGCCGGAGCTGGCAAGCACCAACTTCAACGTGCGCGCCAGCGGCGAGCGTATGGCCCGCAACACCCCCATTCAGGGCACCGCTGCGGACGTCATCAAGCTGGCCATGGTGCGGGTGTGGAAGCGCCTGCGGGACGAAAAGATGGCCAGCCGCCTGATTCTGACCGTCCACGACGAGCTGATCGTGGAGGCCCCGGAGGCGGAGGCCGAGCAGGCTGCCCGCATCCTGCGGGAGGAAATGGAAGGCTGCGTGCAGTACGCGGTGCCCCTGAGCACCGATGTGCACGCAGGCAAAAACTGGCTGGAGGCACACTAAAATGATCATTCTCGGAATCGAGTCTACCTGTGACGAAACTGCCGCTGCACTGGTGGAGGACGGACGGCACCTGCTGAGCAACGTCATCTCCACCAGCGTCAAGGAGCAGGCACTGTACGGCGGCGTTGTACCGGAGATCGCCAGCCGCCGCCACTGCGAGTTTATCAGCGCTACGGTCAAAAAGGCCCTGCTGGACGCCGGCAAGACCATGGACGATGTGGATGCCGTGGCTGTCACCTTTGCACCGGGACTCATCGGTGCGGTGCTGGTGGGCGTGAATTTTGCCAAGGGTCTGGCCTACTCGGCGGGCAAGCCTCTGGTGCCGGTGCACCATCTGCGGGGTCACATTGCCGCGCTCTACCTGACCCACCCGGAGCTCAAGCCGCCCTTTTTGTGTCTGGTGGCCTCCGGCGGGCACAGCCACATCGTGGAGGTGCAGGACTACACCCATTACCACATTCTGGGGCACACCGTGGACGATGCTGCGGGCGAAGCCTTTGACAAGGTAGCCCGCACGCTGGGTCTGCCCTACCCCGGCGGTCCCAGCGTAGCCGCCGCCGCCAAGACCGGCGACCCCAAGGCCTACCGTCTGCCGGTGCCCCATGTGGAGGGCAAGTACAACGTGAGCTTTTCCGGCTTAAAGACCGCCGTGCTCAACGAGGTGAACAAGGCGCAGATGAAGGGCGAGGAGGTGAACGTGCCCGACCTTGCCGCCAGCTTTCAGGAGCGCATTGCGGGCATTCTGGCCGAAAAGCTGCTGCTTGCTGCTGCCGATACCGGGGCAAAGCAGGTGTGTCTTGCCGGCGGCGTAGCCGCCAACGGCCGTCTGCGCCAGCTGGTGAATGACGGTGCCCAAAAGCTGGGCGCAAAGGTCTACCTGCCGGAGCTGAAGTTCTGCGGTGACAACGGCGCCATGATCGCGGCACAGGGCTACTACCAGTACATTGCCGGGCACACCGCCGGGCTGGAGCTGAACGGCCTGCCCACCTTGCCCATCGACTATGAATAAACACAACACCGGAGGTGTTCCCATGACCGAGCGCAATCCTATCCTGCAAAGCCTGTTCGACCGCAAGTCGGTACGGGTGTATAAAGAAAAGCCCATTCCTGCTGAGATGAAGCAGGCCATTTTGGAAGCTGCCGCACAGGCGCCCTCTGCGGGCTGTCAGCAGCTGTATACCATTTTAGACATCACCGACCCGGCACTGAAGGAAGCACTGGCCGAAAGCTGCGACCACCAGCCCTTTATTGCCAAAGCGCCGCTGGTGCTGGTGTTCTGCGCCGACTGCAAAAAGTGGTACGACGCCTACTTAGAGGTCGACTGCACGCCCCGCACCCCGGGTGCGGGCGATCTGATGCTGGCGGTCACGGATGCCGCCATTGCCGCCCAGAACGCCGTGGTCGCCGCCGAAAGCTTTGGCATCGGCTCGTGCTACATCGGGGATATCATGGAGAACTGCGCCACCCAGCGCAGCCTGCTGCACCTGCCGGACTATGTATTCCCGGCGGTGATGCTGGTGTTCGGCTGGCCCACCCAGCAGCAGAAGGAGCGGACAAAGCCCCAGCGCTGCGCCATGGAGCACATCGTGCACGAAAACGGCTACCGCACCATGGACGGTGCAGAGCTGCGGGATACCTTTGGCTACAAGGCCGGTAACGCCCCCTTTGAGCAGTGGTGCACTGCCTTTTGCAACCGCAAGTATAACTCCGATTTTTCCAAGGAGATGACCCGCTCCGTGGAGGAATACCTCGGCCAGTTCCGGTGATCTAAAGCATTTCTGAACCACATATTATAGCAATTAAAAAGAGGCAGCTGCACGGCGTTTTGTGCAGCTGCCTCTTTTCGTTTATCTTTGGTTTTCCGCAAACAGTGCGCCCAGCTCCGGCAGGATATCGTGCGGCAGCATCCCGTACTCGCCGCGCTTTGCGGCGGCGCGGTCGGCGGCGGCACCGTGCAGGTATACCGCACAGGCGGCGGCTTCGCAGGCAGGCAGACCGCAGGCCAGCAGCGCCGCAAGCATCCCAGCCAATATATCCCCGCTGCCGCCCCGGGCAAGCCCCGGATTGCCGGTAGGGTTCACGCACACCCGCCCGTCCGGGCCTGCCACTACGGTACGTGCACCCTTCAGCACCACCACGGCGTTCCACGCCTTGGCATAGCGCAGGGCAATGCCCTCCCGGTCGGCGGCAAGCTCTGCCGCCGAAAGCCCGGTCAGGCGTGCCATCTCGCCGGGGTGCGGGGTGACCACCAGCTCCCCCGCCGGGTGCGGGAAGGGCTCGCCCTCTGCCAGCAGCTGGGCGGCGGCGTTCAGGCCGTCTGCATCCAGCACCGCAGCCCCGGCAAAGCCGGGCAGAAGCTGCTGCACCAGCGTGCGGGTCTCGGCGGCCCGGGCGGCGCTTTGCGCCGTGCCGCCAAGGCCGGGACCCAGCAGCAGCACGGTAGCCTTCTGCCGCCGGAGCAGCGGCACATTTTCCGGCGCAATGCCGCCCTGTGCGCCCTCCTTACAGGGGCACAGACAGCACTCCGGCAGGCGGGTGACGGCGGCGCTGACCACCGGCTCTACGCTTGCAAGGGTGACGATGCCCGCCCCGGTGCGCAGTGCACCCTCGGCTGCCAGCAGGGCAGCGCCCCGGTAAAAGGCACTGCCCGCCACCGCCAGCACGCTGCCAAAGGTGCCCTTATGGCTGTCCCGGGCACGGGGCGGGATGCTCTGCCAGACAAATTCTTTGGTAATTTCCACAGCCATGGGTGCACCTCCAGAGAACGATTTGAATGCCCTCCGTTTCACTCTGGGCATTTTTTAGCGGAAAAGATATTTTAACTCGGGCTAGCGGAACGCCTGCGGGCGTTCCGCTAGCCCATTTTCACAGGAGAAGTTATTTGAAGCTCAAAATCAGACGATTTAGAATGCCCATCGCGTGCGCTTTGGGCATCTTCAGCGGAATAAATATTTTAAGATTGTCGGTTTGGAAAATCTGCGGATTTTCCAAACCGACTTTTTCACAAGAGAGGATTTTTTTCGGGATAGCCTTTACGCCTGTCCCTGCACAAGGGCGCGGATCTGTTTTTCCACGTTCTGCACTTCCTCGTGGAACATCCGGGCGGACACGCGCAGCGCGCCGTGACCAAGGATAATGACCTGCTCCATGCCGTCCGAGGTCGCCACGCGGACGCGGCGGCT
>CAKTCY010000025.1 GCA_934540955.1 uncultured Faecalibacterium sp. | reverse complement strand
AGCGTTCTGATTTTTCAAAGCCCTGCCAAGGGGCTGCGGAAAAATCAGCAAACGCAACCCGTTGCTGTTGCTTAGCCTGCGGGTCCCAACCACTAGGAATGTCTACCAAGAAAGATTTCTCCCCCTTCGGGCGTCTTTATTCCCCATCCTCTGCGGGCAGCTGGTTCCACAGGCGGTAGTAGACGCCCTGCTTTTCCAGCAGCTGAGCGTGGGTGCCCTGCTCCACGATGCCCTCCTCGCCCAGCACAAGAATGCGGTCGTAGTCCTTGATGGTGGTCAGGCGGTGGGCAATGGTCAGGGTGGTGCGGCCATGGGCCAGCTTTTCAAGGCTCTGTCCTACAAGGATCTCGCTCTCGTTGTCCAGTGCGCTGGTGGCCTCGTCCAGAATCAGGATGGGCGGGTTCTTCAAAAAAACCCGGGCAATGGCGATGCGCTGCTTCTGTCCGCCGGACAGCTTGACGCCGCGCTCGCCCACATAGGTGTCGTAGCCGTCCTTCAGCGCAAGGATGAACTTTTCCGCGCCCGCCAGCCGGGCGGCGGCCTCGATCTCCTGCCGGGTGGCGCCGGGCTTGCCGTAGGCGATGTTCTGCGCCACCGTGCCGCTGAACAGGTACACGTCCTGCTGCACGATGCCGATATCCTGCCGCAGGCTCTTTAAGGTGACGCGGCGGATGTCCTGCCCGTCAATGAGGATGCGGCCGCTGGTCACCTCGTAAAAGCGGGGGATCAGGTTGCACAGGGTAGTTTTGCCGCCGCCGGAGGCACCCACCAGCGCCAGACGCTCCCCGGCGCGGATGTCCAGACTGACATCGTGCAGCACCTTGTTGTGGTCGTCCGGGTACTCAAAGCACACCTTCTCGAACCGGATCTCGCCGGGGCCGGGCTGCAGGGGCACAGCGTCCGGGGCGTCCTTGATGGCCACCGGGGTGTCCATGATCTCGGCAAAGCGCTCGATGCCGGTCATGCCGCGCTGGAACTGCTCGGCAAACTCCACGATGCGCCGGATGGTGGCGATGAGGGTGGTGACGTAGAGCATATACGCCACCATGTCACCGGCGGTGATCTTACCGTACACCAGCGACAGGCCGCCCGCCAGAATGACCACCAGATACATCAGGCCGTCGAACAGGCGGGTGGAGGTGTTGAACGCGCCCATGGCGTAGTAGCCAAGGGTCTTGATCTGCTCAAAGGCGCGGTTGCCCTTGGCGAACTTTTCCCGCTCCTCGTCCTCGGCGGCAAAGGCCTTGACCACGCCCTGTCCCAGCAGACTGTCCTCGATGGTGGAGTTCAGCTCGCCGATCTGGACGCGCTGCTGGCGGAACCGCGCCCGCAGACGGCCGTTCAGGTACACCGATACCACGCCCATCAGCGGCACGCAGGCAAACACTGCCAGCGTCAGCGGGATGCTGGCACGGCACAGGATGACAAAGGACGCCACGATCTTGATGCCCGCGATGAAAAATTCCTCCGGGCAGTGGTGGGCGAACTCGGTCACATCAAACAAATCGTTGGTGATGCGCCCCATGATGGTGCCCACCTTGGTGTTGTTGTAGTAGGTATGATCCAGCTGCAGCAGATGGTCAAAGGCATCCCGGCGCATATCCGTTTCGATATGCACGCCCATGATGTGGCCGATGCTGGACATATAGTAGCTGGCTGCGCCGTCGATGATGCGCAGCACAAAGTAGAGCGCCGCCAGCTTCAGCACGATGCCCGCCGTCAGGGTGATGCCCACCCCCATGGCGGAGTTGGTGATGATGCTCATGATCTTGGGCAGCACGATATCGCACAGGGTGGTCAGTGCCGCGCAGAACAGGTCAAGGCACAGCACCATCTTATAGCTTGCCAGATACGGCAGAAAACGCCGGATCAGCGCACCGCTGCTTGCGTGGTGCGCCCCGGGGTCGTTAGGATTGGTTTTCGGCTTTTTAGACATGATACCTCCGTTGTAAACCCTCTCCGTCTTTGCTTCGCAAATCCACCTCTCCCGAAAGGGAGAGGTTTTACGCAGCTGTCAGTCAGCTCGCATAAGCTCCCCCCTTCGGGGGAGCTGTCGCCGCAAGGCGACTGAGAGGGTTCGTTTTTACTTTTTACTGTAATCCCGCTCACCGTAGATGGCGGTGCCGATGCGCACAAGGGTAGCGCCCTCGCGGATGGCGTTCTCAAAATCGCCGCTCATGCCCATGGAAAGGGTCTGCATCTCCACGTTGCGGTAGCCCCGCTCCCCTGCTTTGACGAACAGCTGATACACCTGCGCCAGATACCGGCGGTTCTGGGCATCGTCGTCGTTCACGGGCGGGATGGCCATCAGCCCCTTGACCCGGATATGCTCCTGTGCGGCGGCGGTGTCCAGCAGCGACCAGAGCAGCTCCGGCGCGGCACCGGTCTTGCTCTCCTCCCCGCCGATGTTCACCTCCAGCAGAATATCCTGCACGATGCCGGCTTTGGCGGCTTCCTTCTCGATGGCCAGCAGCAGATGCTCGCTGTCCACGCTCTGGATCAGGCTTGCCCGCCCCAGCACCTTTTTGATCTTGTTGGTCTGCAAGTGGCCGATAAAATGGCTGGGCTTGCCGCAGTAGGCACCGGCATCATAGTTTGCGCACAGCTCCTGCACATGGTTCTCGCCGAACACCTCAATGGGCAGGGCGGCACTGGCGGCAATGGTCTGCGCTGTGCGGGTCTTGCAGGCGGCGCACAGCTGCACCGCTGCCGGGTCGCGCCCGGCCTCCCGGGCGGCTGCTGCCATCTTTTCCCGGATCTCGGCAACGGCCTGCCGCATCTCTTCCAATGTTTTTTCTGCCATCTCGCTCAATCCTCCTCGGTATAGCGGGCGCGTTCGCCGCCGATCAGCTTCGGGCGGGTGTAGGCGCACAAAATGTTTGCTTCGCCGATCTTTGCAAGGCTCAGCCGTACCGGCACTGCCACCCGTTTCAGGTGCATCCCGATCAGGGTGCCGCCGATATCCATGCCCGCGTTGGCGCGGATCTCCTCCACCGCCACCGGGTCTTTGAAGTTTTTCCAGCAGGTAGTGGCCCAGCTGCCGCCCGCATGGGGACGCGGCACGACGCACACTTCCTCCCAGCCATACTTCTCTGCGGCCTCCCGCTCAAGGATGAGGGCGCGGTTCAGGTGCTCGCAGCACTGGGCTGCCAGCCAGATGCCTTTTTCCGCCAGCACCGGCGCAGCGCCCGCGTACAGCGCCCGGGCAGCCTCTATGCTGGAATCCTTGCCGATGTGACCGCCCACCATCTCACTGGAGGAGCAGCCCACCACAAGCACATCTCCCTTTTTCAGCTTTGCCGCAGCCACCAGCTCGGTCATTGCCTGCCGCGCCTCGGTCTCGATCTGTTTTGCAAATGCTTCGGTCATACAAAAACACCTCGCTTATCGGTTTGCAGCCAGCAGGCTGTTTGCCCCTGCCGCACCGAAATATACTTTACTTTCCACCGGACACACCGCCGCGCAGCTGTCCTGCGCAAGGCCGGTAAAGGTCTGCTCCCAAGCCCCGGTGGCAAGGCTTACCGCCTCGGCACAGGGGGCGTCTGCGGTGCGCCGGAACAGCCGCTCCTGCGTATTCTGCCCCGCCCGCAGGGCGATGCCCCGCAGCAGGGTGCTGTCCGCGTTCTTTTCCAGCCAGCTGCTGCGCGCCCAGCGGTAGCTGATGTACAGCGTGCCGTCCGTGTCCGCAGCCAGCGCACCCGGGTAGCCCGGCAGACCGGCAAAGGCAGCGGTGCAGCCCCGTCCCCCGGCGGTCAGCTCCCGGGCAGCGGCATCCACCGCCCAGATGCAGCGGCTGCCAAGGTCGGAGACATACAGGGTGCTGCCGTCCGGGCTGAGCGCCAGACCCGCAGCGCCTGCCACCCCGCCCAGCACCTTTTCCACCGTGCGGGCGGCGGGGTCGTACACATACACACAGCCGGTGGCGGTGTGCGCCAGCAGCTCGGTGCGCAGGGCGCTTTCCAGCCCGTTCTCCGCACCTGCCGCCGCAGCCACCGCAAAATACACCTTGCCCGCCGGGCTTACCTCCACGGCAGATACCGCCCCCAGCGGCGCACCGTCCAGCTGGGTGACCACCTGCTCCACCGCTGCGCCCCAGCTGTCGTGCTTTGCACGGCACAAGGTGCCCCCGGCGGTGGTCAGCTGGGTCAGCCACACATCCCCGGCGGCATCAAAGGCAAAGCCGGTCAGCTCGCCCTCCACGCTCAGGATGGCGGCAGCGTGCCCGCCATCGGTGCGCACAAGGTCGCTGGTGCGCTTTTTCAAAGCGGCACCGTTCCATGCGGCGGCATACAATAGACCGTCCTTTGCGCGGATGCAGTCCACACCCTGATACTCCCCCAGCTCCAGCCGGGTCTTGCGGTCGGTGGAAACTGCCGTCTGCATCGCGCCCGTCTCCTGCCGGAGGTCGGGGGCTTTATAGGCCTGCGGCGGGGTTGCAATGGGACGGAAGCCCAGCGCATACACCAGCACCAGCAGAATGCCCACCCCGAACACCGTGCTGGCGGTGCGGAACCGCTTGAGCATGGCATCCCGCTCGGCGGCCATCTGGGCGGCATACTCTGCCCGGCGGCGCGCCGCCATGGCGTTGGCGCGGTTAGCACGCCGCATCCACCGGTCCACGAACAAAGCCACCCGCGGCCCCACCGTGAGGGACGCAATAGCAAGTATAAGCAAAAATTCGATCAGTCCGATTCGCATAAGCGCTTTTCCTTATCTCTGAAAAACCTGCGGACAGCGCACTGTCCTTTATCGCTAAAGTATAGCATTCCTGCGCAAAAAGGGCAAGCGGGACAAAAAAGAACTGCCGCACAGCATCGTGCAGCAGCTCCGGTTTTCAGTGTTTCTTTTTCAGCCGTCTCTCGACCCGGCCGCGCAAAGGGCAGTACCATGTATAGTAGTGCTTCTTCAGCAGCCGCTGCAAGCCGTGGCTGACCGCACTGGACTTCGGCTTCCAGCTTTCGGCGTAGTGGTGGATGGAGTAGGTATTGGGTGTTACCCGGAGCTTCCGGGTGTAGAAGTCCATCGGGCAGAAATACTCTGCCGGAAAGAGCTCCATTTCCGCGATGCTCTGCCTTGTTCCGTCCTTGCGCACGCCCAGCGTCTGCAGCACCCTTGTATCCCGCTCCGGGCAGGGCGTCAGATCTGCGCTGCCGTCTGCCTTTATAAAATCCAATGCAGCGTAATTCTGCAGCAGCGCCTGCACCACCGGGTTGCCCTTGTATGCCCCGAACCCCAGCCCGGTGGCTACCTCGTTATTGGTCTGAAAGCCCATAAACCCGGGCAGCTCCAGCAGCTCATCCAGTGGGCGCACCAGCTCTACGTCCGTATCCAGATAGATGCCGCCGTGCTCATACACCACTGCCAGCCGCACATAGTCCGATACAAAGGCGTATTTCTTTGCCTCGTAGGCCTGCTGCGCGTAGCGGTTTTTGCTGATATCAAAATTCTGCTCGTTCCATTCAATGATCTTGTAATCCGGGCAGTATTTCTTCCAGCTTTCCATACATTTACGGTTTTCCGGGCTGATGGGCCCGCCGCCGAACCAGCAGTAGTGGATGATCTTGGGAATGCTCATGCCTGTTTCTCCTGTTTTGCTGCAGGTGCTCTGCTCTTTACGACCTTATTTTACAAAAAGGCCTATTTTCTTGTCAAGCTTCCCCTGCGTATTTTACCGCGCATTCCTGTAAAAAGATTGCCGCCCCGCTGCTGTGTGTGGTATACTGGGTGCAGACGGCTTTGTTTTTCCAAACCATTCACTTAAAATTCACAGCTTTTTCCAATTCTTGCATTAAAATAAAGTCGTATACTGAACTATGATAGGGAGGAGTCCTGTTTTATGGCAAAGATCCTGATCGTTGACGATGAGCCCCGCATCCGGGAGCTGATCCACGAGCATCTGCAATATTCCGGTTACGTCTGCGAGGAAGCCGGGGACGGCTCTGCGGCGCTGGCACAGCTGTCCGGCGGCGGGTTTGATCTGGTGATCCTGGACCTGATGATGCCCTTTATGGACGGCATGACCTGCCTGCGGGAGATGCGCGCCCGCCACATCAACACCCCGGTCATCATCCTGACCGCCCGGGGCGAGGAGTACGACAAGCTGGCCGGGCTGGAAAGCGGCGCAGACGACTATGTGGTAAAGCCCTTCTCCCCCCGGGAGCTGGTGGCACGGGTGCGCGCGGTGCTGAACCGCACCATGCCCCGCCCCACCGAGGCCGCCGATACCATGACCTTTGGCGAGCTGACCATCGACACCGCCAGTCATACCGTGCGGGTATCCGGTGAGGAGATCGCCCTGACCCCCAAGGAGTTTGACCTGCTGGTATTTCTGGCCTCCAACAAGGGCATTGCCCTGAGCCGGGAAAAGATCCTGCAGAAGGTGTGGAACTACGACTACTTCGGCGAGGACCGCACCGTGGACACCCATGTAAAGATGCTGCGCGGCCATCTGGGCAAATGCCGCAGCTACATTGCTACGGTATGGGGCATCGGCTATAAGTTCGACCCCGATGCCGCCCGTTGACTGAAGGAGCGTGCGGTCCATGCGGCAAACCACCAAAGCACGGCATACCCTTGGCATCCGCGGGCAGCTGATGTGGTTTTTGTGCTTCATCTGCCTGTTTCTGCTGGGGCTGTTCTGGCTGCTGTCCACCCAGCTGCTGGAGCCCTTGTACACCAAGCACATCGAGACCCAGCTTACCAATCAGGCCGACAGCATCGTAGAGCGGCTGGACGATGCCATTGCCGAGGGCAAGGTGCTGTCCAGCTGGTCCTTCGGGCAATTGTCCGTCAACAGCGATTTTTTTGATAAGCTTACGCTGGAGCTGTACACCAAGGGCACCTTGAACAGCTTCTGCGTGGATATCTCGGACACCACCCTGCACACCATTTATAAGATCGAGAACCAGTCCTTCTGCAACCTGCACGGCACCTATCTTTCAGACTCTGCCAACAACGATAAGATCATTGCCACCGCCCTTGCCATGCGCCGCAAGTGCCGCAGCGTGGGCAGCTTTGTGCAGACGCTCAACCCGCCCCGGCTCTCCGGCTCGGCGCAGCTATTGGTAGGGCGCACTACTGCCGACGGCAGCTATACCGTGCTGGTGACCACCAGCCTTGTGCACGTTGCCGAGGCCGGCAACGTGCTCAGCACCCTGCTGCCGCTGGCGGCAGCACTCATCTTCGGCTTTGCCATGTCGGCGGCGTGGCTGTTCAGCGAGTGGTTCACAAAGCCGCTGCGCCAGCTTTCCAGCGCCGCGCGGCAGATGGCGCTGGGCAACTACGCCGTGCAGGTGGACAACCGCCGCAACGACGAGCTGGGCGACCTTGCCCGGGACTTCAACCACATGGCCGAGGAGGTGCAGCACGCGGTGCAGATGCAGCGCGACCTGCTGGCCAACGTCTCCCACGACCTGCGCACCCCGCTGACCCTCATCAAGGGCTACGCCGAGACGGTGCGCGACCTGACCGGCGACGACAAATCCCACCGGGACGAGCAGATGAACATCATCGTGGACGAGGCCGACCGCCTGACCGCGCTGGTGTCCAGCGTGATGGAGCTGAGCAAGGTGACCAGCGGCACTTATAAGTGCGAGCGGGTGCACTTTGACATGGGGCAGCTGTGCGACGAGGTGAGCGAGCGCTACGACGCCGTCTGCGCCCAGAACGGCTGGCAGCTGAAGCTGGAGCTGCCGGAGGAGGAGCTGCCGGTCTACGCCGACCCGGACATGATGCAGCGTGCACTGCACAACCTGCTGGGCAACGCCATGCACCACATCGGCAAGGACGGCATCTTTATCCTGCGCGCCTTCCGCTGCACTGAGGGCGTGCGGGTGGAGGTGGAGGACCACGGCCCGGGCATTGCCGCCGCCGACCTGCCCTATATTTTTGACCGGTACTACCGCTCCCGCTCGGACGCAGGCAAGCAGGGCACCGGTCTGGGGCTTTCCATCACCAAGGCCATCTTCCAGCAGCACAGCTTCCGCTTCGGCGTACAAAGCACCGTAGGCAAGGGCACCACCTTCTGGTTCGTCATGAGCGATTTACCCTATGTGGACGATTTTGAGGGTAAGTAAACGTCCCCTGTGATACAGAAAAAGCACCGGCAGTTTTCCTGATTTTCCAATCGGGAAGCTGCCGGTGCTTTTATT
This sequence comes from uncultured Faecalibacterium sp., assembly GCA_934540955.1. Taxonomy (GTDB): domain Bacteria; phylum Bacillota; class Clostridia; order Oscillospirales; family Ruminococcaceae; genus Faecalibacterium. The sequence continues at coordinate 19,719 of CAKTCY010000025.1, read as the reverse complement.
ATGTTCCGCTCTCTGCCGTATGGTAGATACCAAAGGTGTTGTCCGGGGCGGGCATCTCCACCCGGGAGGCGCGGTCGTTCACCGCCCACATCATCGCGCCCATGGCACCCAGCACCACCAGAATGATGAGCCATTTTACTGCATTGGGTAATTTTTTCATCCCGTTATCCTTTCCGTAGTTTCCATGCGGCACTTCTGCCGGGCAGTGCGCAGCAGCGCAGCGGCTTCAGCAACCGAAAGCGCCTGCACCCAGCCGGGGCGCTCCCCTGCACCCGCGCCGGTGCTGCCTGCTTCGGCAAAGCCGGCCAGCGCCGTGTCGGTGCGGTCGTTCCAGCCGGCAAAGCCCTCCGGTGCAATGTGCGCCCCAAGGCGGCAGTCCAGCACCGCCGTTTTGCCGGTAGGCCGCCACGGTCTGCCCAGATACACGCTGCCCGCCGGGCAGTCCGAGACAAAATCGCAGTCCCAGAACACAAAGCCCAGCCCCTGCGCCGCACCGGAGGGCGCGGTGACCCAACTGTGCGCAAGGCCGTTATCCACCGTGCGCAGGGTGCAGTGCTCGAACAGGGCGTCTGCCCCGCCAAAGATAAAATCAATGTCCCCGGCGATCTCGCAGGCGTGGTAATACTGCGCACTTGCCCGGCGGGGTGCCAGCCCGCGCGGGCCCAGAAACCCGTCCTTCTCCCGCTCCTTCTCCGGCAGAGGGGCGCAGAACAAAGTATCCTGATTGCCCAGCAGCCGCACGCGGCTGAACGCTGCCCGGGCGCTGTCCACATAGGCAGCGACCGCCTGCCCGACCCTTGCGCCGGGGCCTGCGTCGTTCTCGATGGTCATATCCTCCACCCGCAGCTTTTCGCCGCTGAAAAAGGCGGTGTAGCTGCGGAAGGTGTGGGTGGGACGCCCGTCCGGGTGCGGCAGCTTGCCGCCGTCGTTCCATACCAGCCGGGTGGCATCCATGCCCGCGCCCGCAAGGGTGATATCCTTTTTCTCACAAACCAGCTTTTCCCGGTAAATACCCGGCGCGATGCGGATGACCGCAGGGCAGTCGTAGGGCACCGCCAGCACCGCCTCGGAAATGGTGGTAAACTGTCCGCTGCCGTCGGGTGCAACGTTGATGGTAAGCATAAGCCGCCTCCTGCGCCCGGCACTGCCGGGCTGAAAAATATGCTTCCAGTATACCCCTCCTTCCCGCAAATTGCAACGGAAACTCTGCCGCCGTCACCCGCTCTTTTCCAGCCGGAGCACGGCGGCGGTGATATCATCCGGGCGGCCGGTCTTTTGTGCGCGGATGCGGGCGGTCTCTACCAGCGTCTCGGCAAGCTTTTCCGGCGCGTCCCCTGCCGCCGCCGAAAGCTCCACCTGCTTTGCCACCCAGCCCGCGCCGTCCACCAGTAAGCCGTCCGATACCAGCACTGCGTAATCCCCGGCGGTCAAGTGCACCACCCGGCTCTGTCCGTTCACTCCGCCCAGCACCCCCATGGGCAGGGTGGCTTCGCCCACAGCCCGCACCCGCCCGCCGTGCACCAGAAACCCCGGGGCGGCTCCGGCCTTGAACAGCCGCGCCGTGCCGGTGTATAAGTCCACGCTGATGAGATCCAGCGTTGCGCCGCTCTCGTCCTCGCTTTTCAGGGCCAGCGCCACGTTCACCAGCCGCGCCGCCAGTTCGGCGGTAAAGCCCGCTTTGAGCAGCCGGGCGGTCAGCTCTGCCGCCAGATTGCCGTCCACCGCCGCCGGGCGTCCGGTGCCCATGCCGTCACATAAGATCATCTGCGCCGCCGTAGGGCTGCAAAATTGCTGCACCGCATCGCCGGAGACCTCGCCCCGGGCGGCTGCGCTTGCCGCCCCGAACACCGCCCGCAGCGCCGGTCTTTCGCTGAACAGCAGGGTGGTCATGCCCTTGCAGGAGAGCACCTGCGGCACCTCCAGCGTGCGGCGGCAAATATGCCCCACCTCCCCCGCCAGCGCTGCCAGTTCCTGCGGAGTGAACCGGGTGCGCGGCAGCGTGACGGCGGCATGGGTGCGCCCAAGGTCATCCAGCGTGACGGCGCACTCCTGCGGCGGGGCCCCCAGCCCGGTAAAGAACTCTGCCACCCGGCTGGATTTATAGGGCTCGGGGTCGCCGGGGCGTCCCAGCTGCTCGCTGAGCACTCCAAGCGCCTCGGCTACGGCGCTGTACTGCTCGGTCAGGGCGGTGCGCATGGCTTCGGAATGGATGCGCGCTTCCTTGCGGCTGCGGTACAGTGCAAAGCTGCGCCCCGCCGCCGCGCACAGCGCCGCCGGGTGGATGCAGCGGGACAATTGCCCGGGCAGCTGCGCCGCTTCCACGCTGCCATTCTGCTCCAGCAGCGGGCGCAGCGCCTCCATGCCCGCCATGGTGGCGGTGTATTCCTGCTTCCAGCAGGTCTCCCGCCGCCCGCAGTTAAAGCAAAGGGTATCATGTACATTATCTATGACCCAGCGGAAGCCCTCCCGCCGCCGGGGCAAGCCCTCGTAGACCGCGTTCACCGTTTCTGCCAGTGAGGAAAGGCTCTGCGCCACGGCTTCCAGCCGGGTGGACGCCGCCGCACTGCGGGCGGGCGCGGGGGCGTTCTCCCCGCTCTGCGGAGTGTCTGCCGCCGGGGCAAGCCAGCCGCCGGGCAGCAGGCAGACCACCGCCATGCCGCCGCAGGCGCTGAACAGCAGCCCAAAGGCGTTTCCGGGCGGCTGCACGCAGAGCACCCCGGATACGCACCCGCCCGCGTAGGCGGCAAGGGTCTCCACCCGCCGTCCGGGTGCCAGCACCGCCGCCGCTGCCGTGGCACAGCCAAGCCCCGCTGCCGCCGGGGCAAGGGCAGGGTCTGCGGCGCAAAGGGCTGCACCCAGCACCGCGCTGCCGCTCAGGGCGGCAAGCTTCTGCGCCCGGCAGCACAGCGCCAGCTCTGCAGCGGCACACGCCAGCACCCCGGGCGAGAACCACCCCCACCGCACACTGCCCAGCGCCGCCGCCACGGCTGCGCCCACCAGCAGCGTGCCCATGCCCGGGCGCTCCGGGGCGAATTTGCGCAGTCCGAAGCCGATGCCCACCGCAAGCAGGGCGTCCGCCGCGCTGTACAATAAAAGGTCTGCCCCGCCGCTGCTGCCCAGCGCAAAGCACAGCGCCATGCCGGTCAATGTGCCGCAGCCCGCCAGCGCGGCAGGCACAAGCCTTTGCGGCAGCAGCCAGCGTGCCGCCACGGCAGCGCCCAGCGCACACAGCTGACACAGGCTGCGCAGCGAGAGCGCCCCCAGCCCGTGGAGCAGCAGCCCCAGCGCCGCCCCTGCCGCGCAGGGGGCAAAGCAGTCCTCTGTCAGCCCAAGGGTCAGCCCCAGTCCAAAGGGCATCAGCGCCCCGTACAGCACCGCCCAGCCGCCGGCAAAGCCGATGCCCACCGCTGCCAGCCGCCGCGCTGCCGGGCGCAGCATCGCCCGTGCCGCCAAGGGCGAAGGCTGCAAGCACCGCCCGTCCGAAGATAAAACACCCATCCGCTCTGTCATAAAAAATCCCCGCTTTCCGGCGGGGATTTTTGTTCTGTTCCCCGCACTGTCTGCATATACTGTAACGCGGGGCAGCGGCGCTTTTTGGCGCGGTGCATAGAACCGCCCCAAACCCGTCCAAAGACGCAAAAAAGCCCTGCGGCCGTCATTTTGCCGCAGGGCTTTAGGGGTATTTTCAACTGTTCAGCAGAAATAGCGGATCTCGCCAAAAAAGGCCGTCCATTTTTCGATCACTTCACCGCTGCGCGCTTCAATAACTGCCATAATGTTGCGCAGCACCCGGGGCGGGATCTGAGAGTTATTATTGCACAGGTAGCAGCCGCCCGCCTTGGTGATCCAGATCTTGGTGGCGTTGCTGTTGGGCGCCCCCTGCGCAACGTGCACATGGATCGGCTCCAGCGGTTCGTTCTCATTGGCCCAGAAATAGACCCAGTAAGAACCAACCTTAAAAACCTGCGGCATTTTCCACGCCTCCTTCTTGGGAGAACTGCAAGATCAGATGCGCGGTGGACTCCACGATCTTCTGATACCGCGCGATCTCCTCCGGCGTGAAGCCGTGCACCTCCTGCCAGTCGTAGCCCGGCAGCCAGCACACTGCTGAGTGGAAACAATCTTCTGCATCCGGTTTTTCAAGGTACACCTTCACCCTGCCATCGGGCTTCATCTCGGAATGCACGATCTCGGTATCGTCGTCCAATGTCATAAACGGGTACATCATAGGTTCCACCTCCCAGATCACTGTACTTATATTACTTAACCGTTCAGCTTTGCAAGGGCATCCTGCACGCGCTGCAGGGTCTTTTCGCGGCCCATCATGCAGGCAAGGTCGGTGCCGCCGCCGGGGGTGCGCTGCTTGCCGGAAAGGGCAATGCCCAGCGGGTAGAGCAGCCAGCCGTTCTTTTTGCCCAGCTGCTCAGCCTTGGCCTTGCAGGCATCGAACACGGCATCGCGGTTTGCAAAATCCAGTGCCTCGTCGCTCAGCACCGGCAGCAGGGCCTCCAGCGCCTCCTTGGCAGTCTCCGGGGTGGTCTTCTGCTTTTTGTTGGCGTACAGGCTCACGTCGTACTCCGGCATGGCGTCAAAGAAATCCAGCTGCTCGGGGATCTCGCCCAGCACCTCGCACCGGGGCTGCAGGTTTGCGCACAGCAGCTTTTTGTCGATGGGGCTGTGCACGGCGCTGTCGATCCACGGCTCGGCCTTTTTCTGGAACTCCTCGGGGCTCAGGCGGCGGATATACTCTGCATTGATGGCGCGCAGCTTGAGGGGGTCGAAGATGGCAGGAGACTTGGAGATACCCTCCGGCGACCAGATCTTGACCAGCTCCGGCAGGGAGAAGATCTCCTGCTCGGCGTACTCGCCGCGGGGGCTCCAGCCCAGCAGGCAGATATAGTTCAGCACCGCCTCGGTCAGGTAGCCCTTAGCCACCAAGTCCTGATAGCTTGCATCGCCGTTGCGCTTGGACAGCTTGTTCTGCGCGTCCTTCATCACCGGCGGGCAGTGGATATAGGTGGGGATGTCCCAGCCAAAGGCCTGATACAGCAGGTTATACTTGGGGGTGGAGGACAGGTACTCGCTGCCGCGGATGACGTGGGTGATGCCCATCAGGTGGTCGTCCACAACGTTAGCAAAGTTGTAGGTGGGCATCCCGTCGGTCTTGATGAGGATCTGGTCGTCCATCTCGCTGTTGTTCACCTCGATGTGGCCGTACACCACATCGTCAAAGCCGGTCACGCCCTCGCGGGGGATCTTCTGGCGGATGACGTAGGGCTGGCCTGCGGCAAGGCGCTTTTCCACTTCCTCCTTGGGCAGCTCACGGCAGCAGCCGTCGTAGTGGGTCATCTCACCGGCAGCGCGCTGCTCGGCGTGCAGAGCCTCCAGCCGCTCCTCGGTGCAGAAGCAGTAATAGGCCTTGCCCTCTGCCACCAGCTGCTCGGCATACTGCTTGAACATGCCCATGCGCTCGCTCTGCACATAGGGGCCCACAGGGCCGCCGATATCCGGGCCCTCGTCCCACAAAAGGCCGGTCTCCCGCAGGGTGTTGTAGATGACATCCACAGCGCCCTCCACATAGCGGCCCTGATCGGTATCCTCGATGCGCAGGATGAAGGTGCCATCCTCGTGCTTTGCCATCAGGTAGGTGTACAGGGCAGTGCGCAGGTTGCCAACGTGCATATAACCCGTGGGCGACGGCGCAAAACGGGTGCGGACTTTATTGCTCGGCATAGAAAAACGCTCCTTTATTCTCATGCAAAAAATTTGCGGATAGCTATGTTTTATTGTACTGATTCTGCGCTGTTTTGTCAATGCGGGATAATGTCGTGCACCCATGCCAAAAGGGGCTGCTGCATCAAATGCTGTGCAGCAGCCCCTTTTTATAATATTATTCTCCGTCCTTCGGGTCATCCAGATGCTCGCGCCGTTTGCGTGTCAATGCGGCGCACAGCTGCAGCAATGCAAAGCACAGGATGCCGGTAAAAACACCGGTAAAAGCGGCACCGACCCAGTATCCACGGGAAAACCCGATGATCAGCGTAACCGCCACCGCAGCCACCAGAGACAACACGGCATTGGCCGGGGGCGTATCCGAAAGGTGGCGATCCCACAGACCATTGCGCAGACACGCGACACCCATATAGATGCAGCCGATCATGAATACGACCCACTCTCCGGCAGCCTTGTCCGCAGCCCCGAACACCGTCTGCACGATCCACGCCGCCAGAAGGCTGCCCCACAGCAGCCAGAAGCCATGGCTTTCAATTTTGCGCAGGGTCTGCTCCTGCATCTCGTCCAACTGATTTTTCTTGCTATACAGTGAAAATTTCATAGTTTATTCCTCCCAGAACAGTTCATCCAGTGTCTTATCCAGAATTTTACAGATACTGCGGCAAAGGTTGATGGTGGGGTTGTACTCCCCTTTTTCAATGGCGTTGATGGTCTGGCGCGAAACCCCTGCCGCTTCGGCAAGCGCGCCTTGCGTCATATCCTTTTCCGCACGAGCGGCCTTTAATTTCAGGTTCTTCGGCATTGATATGCTCCTTTTCTGCCGGGTCGGCATTTGTTTTATCCTCTGGACATATAGTAGCATTTACCATTCTAAATGTCAAGTATATATTACAAAAAGTTTTTATGAGCAGACAAAAAGCACCCCAGCTGTTTCCAGCCGGGGTGCTTTGCGGTTATGATTATTTCAGCACGACTTCGCCGTTTTCATCGGCATCCACCACAAGGGTGCCGCCGGAAGCCAGCGTGCCGTCGATCAGGCGCTCGGCGGCGGGGTCCTCCACCGCCTTGCGGATGGTGCGGCGCAGGTCGCGTGCGCCAAAGCGCCCGCCCTGACTCTTTTGCACCAGTGCCTTGAGCGCTGCCGGGGTGTAGCTGTAAGCGATGCCCTTGGCCTCCATGCCGGGCTTGTACTCGTCCAGCATCAGGGCGGCGATGCCCTGCAGGGTCTCCTCGGTCAGGGGCTTGAAGGCGATGACCTCATCCACGCGGCCAAGGAACTCCGGGCGCAGGAACTGCGCCAGTGCCTTGCGGGTCTTTTCCTCGCTGCGCTGGGCGTCGCTCTTGTTAAAGCCAAGGCTGCCCGCGCTCTGGTCGCTGCTGCCGGCGTTGGAGGTCATGCAGATGACCGTGTTGGAAAAATCCACCGTGCGTCCCTGCGCATCGTTGATCTTGCCCTCGTCCAGAATTTGCAGCAGAATGTTCATCACATCCGGGTGTGCCTTTTCGATCTCGTCGAACAGCACCACGCTGTAGGGGCGGCGGCGCACCTTCTCGGTGAGCTGACCGGCCTCCTCGTAGCCCACATAGCCCGGAGGCGAACCGATCATGCGGGACACCGCGTATTTTTCCATGTACTCGCTCATGTCCAGACGAATGAGCGGGTCGGGGCCGTCGAACAGCTGTTCTGCCAGCTGCTTGACCAGCTCGGTCTTGCCCACGCCGGTGGGGCCCACAAAGATGAAGCTTGCGGGACGGCGGCGGCCGGAAAGGTCGGCGCGGCTGCGCTTGATGGCCTGCGCCACCAGATGCACGGCCTCGTCCTGACCGATGACCTTCTGCTTGAGGGCGTTTTCCAGCCCTGCCAGCTTGACGAACTCGGTCTCCCGAATTTTCACCGCCGGGATGCCCGTCCACAGCTCGATGACCTTTGCCACATCGTCCATGGTCACCTGAATTTCGCTGGCAGCGGCCTGTTTTGCGGGCAGCTCGGATTCCAGCTTGGCGATGCGGGTCTTGCGCTCGGCTACGCGCTCGTAGTCGATGGCTTCGTTCACATCCGCGCTTTCCATCTCGGCTTCTTCCTGCTTCAGGGCGTCCAGCTCCTTCTGCATTCCCAGATACTCGGAGATGACCGGGTGCGCCAGATTGCAGCAGGCGCAGGCTTCGTCCAGCAGGTCGATGGCCTTATCCGGCAGGAAACGGTCGGTGATGTAGCGCTCGCTCAGGGTGACCACCGCCGAAAGCACCTCGGCGGGCACCTGCACATGGTGGTGCTGCTCGTAGTAGCGCTTGATGCCGTTCATCACGGCAAGGGTGTCGGCTACGCTGGGCTCTTCCACCCGCACAGGCTGGAAACGGCGCTCCAGCGCCTGATCTTTTTCAATGTACTTGCGGTACTCGGTAAAGGTGGTGGCGCCGATGACCTGAATCTCGCCGCGCGAAAGGGCGGGCTTTAAGATGTTGCCCGCGTTCATGGCGCCCTCGCTCTCACCGGCAGAGGTGATGGTGTGGATCTCGTCAATGAACAGGATCACGTTGCCTGCGGCCTTTACCTCGCTCAGCAGGCCCTTGACCCGCTGCTCGAACTGGCCGCGGAACTGGGTGCCCGCCACAAGGCTGGTGAGGTCCAGCAGGAAAATTTCCTTATCCCGCAGGCCGATGGGCACCTGTCCCTTGGCAATGCGCTCGGCAATGCCCTCGGCGATGGCAGTCTTGCCCACACCGGCTTCACCGATGAGGCAGGGGTTATTCTTCTGGCGGCGGCTCAAGATCTGGATGGTGCGGTAGATCTCGCGGTCGCGGCCGATGATATCATCCAGCTTGCCCTCCCGCGCCTTGCGGGTCAGGTTTTCGCAGTAGGTATCCAAAAACTTGCGCTTGGGCGGCTTTTTGCCGTTTTTGCGGTCGGCCTTTTTTTCGCCGTCCTGCTTCTCCGTGCCGGTAAAGCCCAGCGGGAAGGTGGCATTGCTGCCGGGTACAAGATCCTCGTCCATGTTCTCCGCATCGGCATCCTCGCCGCTGCCGGACATATTCATCAGCATGGAAAGGGGGTTGGAGTCGCCCAGCTCCTCCATCATGCTCTCCATGCGGTTTTCCATGTTATCCAGATCCTGCTCCGACATCCCGAATTGTTTCATCAGGTCGTCCACGGGCTTGATGTGCAGTTCCCGGGCACAGTGCAGACAGTACCCCTCCTGCTTCATCTGACCATTCTCCATCCGCTGGATAAAGATGATCGCCGGACGCTTCTGGCATCGAATACAGACCATAGTTCCTCCTTGTCGCCCCTGTTACAAAAAGGGGTTGAACATATTAAACGCTTTATAGTAAAGACTGCTGTGCATTACAGTGTCGTTGAGCACATTTAAGTTGCCGCCGGTGATGACCACAAGGCCCCACACCACGCACAGCACGAGGTATAAGTCCAGCAGAGCGGTCATGCCGCCGGTCAGCCAGCCCAGACCCCGGTTGACGGTGCCAATGACCGGCAGCTTGTTCACCAGCCCCAGCACGGTGACCAGCATACTGACCAGCAGCCGCAGCACCGCGTAGAACACAAAGAACAGCACCAGCATGATCACCGGGGTGAGCAGCGGCTGCAATACTTTTTCCACGATGGTATCGGCCAGCACCACGGCGTTATCTGCCAGCACGGCGTTGATGCTGCGCTCGCAGGCTGCCACGATGGAGGCGCGGAAGCTTTCGGGCAGAAAGCCCGCGTACTGCTGGGCAATGCCGGAAAGGTTCACCACGCCGTCCGCCGAAAGGTGAGCGGCGATCTGGGTGCGGAAGCCCCCGGCCAGCAGATTTTCGAACACCCAGCCCGCACAGGCAGCAGAAAGCTGCCGTGCGCCCAGCAGACTGATAAGGTTGCCGGACAGCTGCACGATGGACGCCAGAAAGCCCTTGCGGGCGTAGCGTGCCATCAGCACCAGCCATACCACCGTACATAGGATATCAAAAAGAAATGACGGATTCTTGAACATATCTTGTTTTCCCTGTTATAAAGATCACTTTCCCCGCAAAAATACTGGTTTTTCCCCCGGTCACCGGGCGCTGGAGGCCGTTTGCTCCGGCGGAGCGATCTGCTGCACCGTGTTTCCGCACAGCACCAACAGCTGCTTGCCCGCGATGAGCGCCTGCGGACGGACGGAAAGCTCCTGTCCCCACTGGTACACCCCGTCTGCGGCAAAGCATTCCACGCCGCTGTCGGTGAGCAGATAAAAGCTTTCGCCCCGGCGCAGGAGCTGGTTTGCCGCCGGCACGTTGCCGCTGTACTGCACGTTCAGGTCCTTATCCAGCAGCACGGCGGTGCACACCTGTCCGTTTTCCAGCAGCAGGGCAGCGTTTGCGCCGTCCTGCGAAACGCTGACAAGGCTGCTGCCGCCAAAATCAAAGCGTCCGCGCTCGCCGCCGTCCGCGCCGTACGCCACGGCGCAGCTCTCGTATACAGCCAGCACAGTGTCGTTGTTCAGCCAGCCCAGCCACTGGGGCACGCTGTCCCCGCTGTTCAGCTGCACCGGGTCGCCCTGCGCAAGGCTGAGCACAAAAAGATTTGCCTGCAGCTGTCCGGCGCTGGAGGTGACCGCCGCCAATGCCAGACGGCGGCTGTCGGCGGCAAAGGCCATCCGCACCGGGGTGCCCTGGGTGCCGGTCATATCCCAGTGCAGCTGTTCCGTCATGGTGGGGGTATACACGGTCAGCCGGGCGGTGCTGTCAGCGGAATCGGTTGCCACAGCCAGCGTGCCGGTATCCGACATGGCACACAGATAGATGCTGTTTTCCAGCGTTTTGCTGTACAGGTTCTGGGTGCGACTTTCCACCCGCAGCTCGTTGCCGGAGCGGTTGTACAGCACAAAGCGGGTCTTGCCCGCAGCCAGCGCCGGGCGGGCGTAGCCGCTCTGGATGCCGGCAAGACGGGTGCCGCCTAAGCTGTACACCGCGCAGGCATCCTCGTCCATGGCCACAAAGCTGCCGGACATGGGCTGCACGGCGGTCAGCTCGCCAAGGCCGGTCTGCTGCGGCCAGCCCACCGCCGGGGACAGAGCGATATGCACCGTATCCACCATGTCCTTTACCCGGGCGATGGATGCACCCACCGCGCCGGTGGCAAACAGGGTGACCAGTATCAGCGCCGCCAAAATGATGGCGGTGCGGCGCAGACGGCGGCGGCGCACCCGCTGGCGCGCTGCCTCCAGATATTCCACACGCCCGGCGGAAAGCGGCTCTCCGTCCGGGCTGCCGCCGCGATGAAGCTTTTTCATAGCTGCTCCTCCTTCCTTTCCGGGTAATCCACACACTTTAAAAACAAGCCCTTTGCGGGCAGAGTGGGGCCCGCCCGGCTGCGGTCCCGGCTTGCCAGAATGGCGGGGATGTCCGCAGCGCGCAGCCGCCCCGCGCCCACCTCGCACAAAGTTCCCGCCAGAATGCGCACCATGTTGTACAGGTAGCCGTCGGCGGTCACCTCAATGTCCACCTCGTCCCCGCGCCGGGTGACGTGGCAGTCCGTGATGGTGCGCACGGTGTCCCCATGGGCGGCGGCAGAAGTGCCCGCCGCGCACAGCGCCAGAAAATCATGCGTCCCTACGAACTGCTGCGCCGCCGCCTGCATGGCGGCTTCGTCCAGCCGCCGGGGCACACGGGTGTAGTAGGCGGCATCAAAGGGCGAGTCAATGGGGTTATTATGAATGCGGTATAAATAGGTCTTGGTATGGGCGGCGTACCGGGCGTGGAAGTCCTCCGGCACGGTCTGCGCCGCCAGCACCCGGATATCCGGCGGCAGATGCTGGTTGAGCGCCAGCGGCAGCTTCTGGGGCGGGATACGGGTATCGGCGTGAAAATTCAGCCGGAAGCCCAGCGCGTGCACCCCGGCATCGGTGCGGCTGCAGCCCTTGATATCGGGGCGGGAGCCCAGCACCGCTTCCAGCGCATCCTGAAAGGTGGCCGCCACGCTGCGCCCGTTGGGCTGCACCTGAAAGCCGCAGTAATTTGTGCCGTCGTAGGCAAGGGTAAGTAAAAAGTTCATAGTTAATATTTAGAATGGCCTCCGCTTCGCTGTGGCCATATTCAGCGGAAAATCGTTTTTATTTCGCATTTATCGCGGCCTGCGGGCCGCGATAAATGCATTTTCACCAGAGGGGCCGCAGTGGGAAACAGCATTTTCTCCCAGCAGAGAAGTTCATTTCCCAAAGAAGGAGGCTATAAGGCCCCCTCCTTGAGGGGGCTGTCGCCGCAGGCGACTGGGGGAGTTTTAATAATTCGGGAACACCAGCCGGGAGGCAAGGATGACGGCAAAGCAGGCAATGCAGACTGCAAGGTCGATATAGTCCTGCTTTTCGCAGCGCAGCACCTTCAGGCGGGTGCGGCCCGTGCCGCCGCGGTAGCAGCGGCACTCCATGGCCATGGCCAACTCGTCTGCGCGGCGGAAAGCCGAGATGAACAGCGGAATGAGCACCGGCACCAGCGCCTTAACCCGGTCGGTCATTTTGCCGGTGTCCAGCTGCGCGCCGCGCGCCTTCTGCGCGTTCATGATCTTATCCGTCTCCTCGATGAGGGTGGGGATAAAGCGCAGGGCAATGCTCATCATCATGGCCAGCTCGTGCACCGGGAAGTGCAGCTTGCCCAAGGGCTTGAGCAGCTGCTCAATGGCATCGGTCAGCACGATGGGGCTGGTGGTGTAGGTAAGCAGGCTGGTGCCCGCGATGAGCGCCATCACGCGCACTGCCATCAGCACCGCGTAGCGCACGCCCTCGGCGTAGATGGTCAAGAACCAGAAATGCACCAGCGGGTCGCCCTCGCCGGAGACAAAGAACAGATTCAGCACCGCCGTGAACAGCACGATGGGCAGAATGGGCTTCAGGCTTTTGCCGATCATCTTGACCGGAATTTTTGCCACCTTGTACATGACCCCCAAAAAGAGGATGGACAGGGTAAGCCCCAAGGGGTTGGAGGCTGCAAACAGCAGCACGATATAAGCGACCGTCAGCACAAGCTTCAGTCTGGGGTCGAACCGGTGCACCAGACTGTTGCCCGGGAAGTGCTGGCCGATGGTGATATCTCGCAGCATCAGACAGCACCCCCTTTCCGGGCAGCGCTGCGGGGCAGCACAAGGCTTTCCCCGGCATCGCGGCGGCGCTTGGCTTCCAGCAGGGTCTTGACCGCGTAGGGAATGGTGTACACGTCCGCCGGGACGTCCACGCCCATCTCCCGCAGCTTGAGGAAAATTTTCGTCACCTGCGGCACCGACAGCCCCAGCTCCAGCAGCTCCGGGGCACGGGCAAAGATCTTTTCCACCGTGTCGTACATGGCGATCTTTTTGTTGCTCATCACCAGCACCCGGTTGGCGTACTTGGCGATATCCTCCATGCTGTGGGACACCAGCAGCACGGTGGTGCCGGTCTTTTTGTGGTACTCCTTCACCTCGGAAAGAATATCGTCCCGTCCCTCCGGGTCAAGACCGGCGGCGGGCTCGTCCAGCACAAGGATGCGGGGCTTCATGGCCATCACACCAGCCACCGCCACCCGGCGCTTCTGACCGCCGGAAAGCTCAAAGGGGCTGCGCTCCAAAAGCGCCGGGTCTAAGCCCACAAAGTCTGCGGCCTCGTGAACGCGGCGGTCTACCTCGGCTTCGTCCAGGCCCATGTTCTTGGGGCCAAAGGCGATGTCCTTGTAGCAGGTCTCCTCAAACAGCTGGTATTCCGGGTACTGGAACACAAGGCCGGTGAGGAAGCGGAAATCCCGGATCTTTTCCGGGTCTGCCCACAGATCGCGGCCGTCAATGTAAATTTTGCCGCTGGTGGGCTTGTTCAGGCCGTTCATGTGGGTGATCAGGGTGCTTTTGCCGGAGCCGGTGGCCCCGATAATGCCCACAAAATCGCCCTCTTCTACGGTAAAGCTTACGTCATCCAGCGCGGTCACTGCGGTGGGCAGGCCGGGGTTATAGACGTAGCTCAGATGTTCTACCTTAATGATATCTGCCATTTCGTCCGCCCCCCTTACTGCAGCAGCTCATACAGCGCCTGTGCGCAGGCACCGGTGTCGATGATGCCCTCCGGCATCGGGATGCCGGCCTTCACCAGCTCGTCCCGCAGCTCAGCAGCCTGCGGCACGTCCAGATGCAGACTGCGCACCTTTTCGGTCTGGCTGAACACCTCTTTCGGGGTGCCCTCCATCACCACATGACCCTTGCTCATCACCAGCACACGGTCGGCCTGTGCGGCCTCTTCCATATAGTGGGTGATGGACACCACCGTGATGCCCATGTTCTCGTTCAGGTAGTGGATGGTCTGCATCACCTGCTCGCGGCCGCGCGGGTCCAGCATGGCGGTGGCTTCGTCTAAGATCAGGCAGTCCGGACGCATGGCAACCACACCGGCGATGGCCACGCGCTGCTTCTGACCGCCGGAAAGGTTGTGGGGTGCGCGCTCGCGGTATTCGTAGATGCCCGCCATCTTCATGGAGTCATCCACCCGGCGGCGCATCTCGTCCTGCGGCACGCCGAGATTTTCCAGCGCAAAGGCCACATCCTCCTCCACCACAGTCGCGACGATCTGGTTGTCCGGGTTCTGGAACACCATGCCCACGGTCTGGCGGATATCGTAAAGCTTCTCTTCGTCTGCGGTGTCCATGCCCTCCACATACACCTTGCCGCTCTCAGGCAGCAGAATGGCGTTGAAGTGCTTGGCCAGCGTGGATTTGCCGCAGCCGTTCGCACCCAGCACCGCCACGAACTCCCCGCGCTTTACCTGCACGGATACGCCGTCCAGCGCATAGACCGGCTGCTCGGCATCGTAGCGGAACTTCAAATTTTCAGCAGTTAAAATCGTTTCACTCATGCTTTGTTTCTCTTTCTGGTGGTGCGCCCCTCCGAAAGGGGCTGTACCCCATTCTTGAATCGTATAACCCTCTCAGTCACGGCTGACGCCGTGCCAGCTCCCCCGAAGGGGGAGCTTTTTATCCTCTTCCCGTAAGCTCTTATAAAGCTCCCCCTTTCGGGGGAGCTGTCGCCGCAAGGCGACTGAGAGGGTTCTTTCCTTATTCTTCCCAAATGGCGGTGGCGCCGCAGGGCACCACGCCGCCGGTGGCAGACACCGGCAGGCCGATCTCATCGCAGCTGGTTTTGCCGCCAAAGCGGGGCACCAGCGTGGTCTTGAGCATATACTCCATGACCGCCGGGGACAGGCCGGTGGTGTAGCTGTTGACCGCAAAGAACAGCGGGGTATCGCTGAGCACCTCTTCGCACTGGCTGATGAGGTCGTAGATGCAGTCCTCCAGCTTCCAGATCTCGCCGCCGGGGCCGCGCCCGTAGCTGGGCGGGTCCATGATGATGCCGTCGTAGGTGTTGCCCCGGCGCTTTTCCCGCGCCACGAACTTGGCGCAGTCGTCCACCAGCCAGCGGATGGGCTTATCGGTCAGGCCGCTTGCCACGGCGTTGTCCTTGCCCCATGCCACGATGCCCTTGGAGGCATCCACATGGCAGACGGTGGCACCGGCAGCGGCACAGGCCAGCGTAGCGCCGCCGGTGTAGCCGAAGAGGTTCAGCACCTTTACCGGGCGGTTCGCGGCGCGGATCTTCTGCTGGTACCACGCCCAGTTGACCGCCTGCTCCGGGAATACGCCGGTGTGCTTAAAGCCGGTGGGGCTGACGATAAGGGTCAGCTTATCCTCCCCCTCGCCGCAGCTGATCTTCCACTTTTCCGGCAGACGGCGGCGGTACTCCCACTCGCCGCCGCCCTGATTGGAGCGGTGGTAGATGGCATCTGCCTTTGCCCACAGGGGGCTTTGCTTGGGGGTCTTCCACACCACCTGCGGGTCGGGGCGGATGAGCAAAGTTTCTCCCCAGCGTTCCAGCCGGTTGCCATCGGTGGCATCCAGCAGCTCGTAGTCTTTCCAAGTATCTGCAGGGCGCATAGCGTCCTCCTTCCGTTTACTGCTTCATAATCCTATACATAATAAGTCAGAACAGGCTCTGCTGGCCGTTTTCCTCGGCGCTGCCGGTCTCCGGGGCTTTCATGCCCAGATGCTCGTAGGCAAGGCGGGTGGCGCAGCGTCCGCGCGGGGTGCGGGTCAAAAAGCCCATCTGCATCAGATACGGCTCACACAAGTCCTCCAGTGTGACGGCCTCCTCGCCCAGCGCGGCGGCCAGCGTTTCCAGACCCACCGGCCCGCCGTTGTACATCTCAATGATAGCGCGCAGCAGGCTGCGGTCCAGTTCATCCAGACCCAGCGCGTCCACGTCCATCCGCTTGAGACCCAGCAGCGCCACGTCCTGATCGATGATGCCATCGCCCAGCACGGTGGCAAAGTCGCGGATACGCTTCAAAAAGCGGTTCGCTACGCGGGGGGTGCCCCGGCTGCACTTTGCCAGCTCGTAAGCGCCTTCCGGGGTGATGGGCTGATCCAGAATGCCCGCCGACCGCATGATGATGCGGGAAAGCTCGTCCGGGCTGTACAGCTCCAGCTTGAGCAGCACGCCGAAGCGGTCGCGCAGCGGGCCGGTGATCTGTCCGGCGCGGGTGGTAGCGCCCACCAGCGTGAACCGGGGCAGATTGATGCGGATGCTCTGGGCGCTGGGGCCCTTGCCGATCATGATATCCAGCGCATAGTCTTCCAGCGCCGGATACAGCACCTCTTCCACCTGCCGGGACAGGCGGTGGATCTCATCGATGAACAGCACATCGCCCTCCTGCAGGTTGGTCAGCAGGGCGGCAAGGTCGCCGGGCTTTTCAATGGCCGGGCCGCTGGTGATGCGGATCTGCACCCCCATCTCGTTGGCGATGATGCCCGCCAGCGTGGTCTTGCCCAGACCCGGCGGGCCGTAGAGCAGAATGTGATCCACCGGCTCGCCCCGGCGCTTGGCGGCTTCCAGATAGATCTTAAGGTTCTGCTTGGCCTTTTCCTGCCCGATGTAGTCCTCCAGATGCTGCGGGCGGAGGTTATTTTCCTCACTGTCCGCCGGGGTCATGACGGGCTGCATCATTTTTGCGCCGTACAGCGCGGTATCGTCCTGCATTGCTTACCTCCTGCCTGCCATGCTGCGCAAGGCCAGCTTGATGATCTCTTCCACCGGCAGCGCGGCATCGATCTTTGCGATGGCCAGCGCCGCCTCGCTCTGGCTGTACCCCAGCGACACCAGCGCCGCAATCGCCTGTGCGCTGCTCTGGGTCGCGGGCGTGTCGGCGGCAGAGCCCGCCACATCTTCCAGCGAGATGCCGTCCACAAAGCCCTTGGCCACCTTATCCTTCAGCTCCAGCACGATGCGCTGCGCCAGCTTCGGCCCAACGCCGGAGGCAGCCTTAAAGGCCTTGTGGTCCCCCGCCGAGATAGCCAGCGCCACCCGCTGCGGCTCCATGACGCTGAGGATGGCCAGCCCCACCTTGGGACCCACGCCGGACACGGCGGTCAGCATCTCAAAGCAGGCCTGCTGCTCCTCGGTGGCAAAGCCGTACAGGCTCACATCGTTTTCGGTCACGCTCATCACGGTGTACAGGGTGGCCTCCTGCCCCACACCGGGCAGTGCCCCCGCCACGCTGGCCGGGCACTGGGTATAGTAGCCCACGCCGCCGCAGCTGAGCACCACGGCGTTCAGGCTTTTTTTCACGATTTTTCCAGTCAGACAGTAGATCATAGAATCCTCTCAGTCAAGACCCGCCGCCCCGCAGGGCGGCTGTGGTATGCGGTCAGATGGGGCCCGCCACCCGGCGGGTGTAGCGGTTGAGCTGGTTGCCGTTGGTGTGGCAGAAGGTAATGGCCATGGCCAGTGCATCGGCGGTATCGTCCGGCTTTGGCACGGCGGGCAGATGCAGCAGCACCCGGGTCATCTCCTGCACCTGCTTTTTCACAGCCTTGCCGTAGCCGGTGACCGCCTGCTTGACCTGCATGGGAGTGTATTCATAGATAGGCAGCCCCGCCTGCGCTGCCGCCAGCAGTATGACCCCGCGCGCCTCGGCTACGCCGATGACGGTGGTCTGGTTGTGCTGGTAGAACAGCTTTTCGATGGCCAGCACCTCGGGCTTTGTGCGTTCGATGACCTCCTTGATGCCGGTATACACCTCGTCCAGCCGCCGCTCAAACGGCACGCCCGCGTCCGTGCACACCGCGCCGAAATCCACCGGCGCAAAGCGGTTGCCCGCATACTCCACCACGCCCCAGCCCACGATGGCGTAACCGGGGTCGATGCCCAAAACTCTCATGCTGCGTTCCCTTTCCGACACTACTCCTATTATAGTTTTCTATTATAGCACAACGTCTGGTTGGGGGCAACAAGAAAGCTGTCGCCCGCCGTCCCAAAACCCGCGCTGCACCGCACAGAAGCCGGGTTTCGGGGTGCTTTTTCAAAAAAGTTTTACAATTTTTGAAAAAAGGGCTTGCTTTTCGGCGCAGGCTGTGGTATTATAATCTAGCTGATTTCGGCAAAACAGAATATGGACGGTTAGCTCAGCTGGTAGAGCATCTGCTTGACGTGCAGGAGGTCACAGGTTCGAGTCCTGTACCGTCCACCATACAGTTCGTACTCGAACCCGATTCTTTACGAAAAAGGGTTCGGGTACGTTTTTTGTTTATCGGAGATTCTGCGGCGAGAGTATGCAGAGCGGTAAACAAGCAAAGGCAGGGTATCATCATGGCGATGGTATCCCGCCTTTTGTTTTGGTATCCCTGCTCATGTGGCGAGGAGAAGGCACTTCTGCGGAAGTGTAATAACCCACTATGACACTTTCAGCCCTGCGGTCTGCAAAGTGTAGTGGGCTCTCCGAGGGGGAACGGCTGTATAGGGAGCGTTTCGGGTAAATCGCTGCGTACGTGTGTACCATCTTTCTGTACGCACGTACACAGTGAAGCGGCCAAGTTCTCGTATATAAGGGTGGCAGAACAAGCCGCTATATGCTATACTTAATTCACAAGACTAAAGTTTTGGATAGGAGAAGTATACTATGGAAAAAATCTGGACTGACCTGCATGATGCCGCCGTAAAGGTTCTGAAGCCGCGTGAGGTTTCGCGCATGATTGAAGCTGGCGGCGTTGCCGCTGCGGTGGAATCGGATTCCGGGAAAATCTACGTCGGTATCTGTGTCGATACTGCCTGTACATTGGGCGTGTGCGCCGAGCGGAACGCCATCTTCAATATGCTCACGAACGGAGAGGATGCAATCCGCCGCGTGATTGCCGTAGATCGTGACGGCAACGCGATTCCTCCCTGTGGGGCTTGCCGGGAATTGATGAGCCAGCTTATGCCGGAACACTATCGGGAAATTGAAATCATGATGGACTATGCCAACAACCGCGTTGTGACGCTTGGAAAGCTGACTCCTGAGTGGTGGTTGTGAGCAGGGTTTGGGGCAGGCACGCCCCAACAAGAGCACTTCAAAAACTCGCAAGAGTTTGGGAAGTGAAGTCCCGGATGGACAAGGAATTTTCAAGAATTGAAAATTTGTGGCCACGGGACGATTCTTGCCCTTACCTAATATGCTCAAATTCGGTTTTCTGTGATTGTTTCCAAATTGTTAAGGCGCACAAGCAGCAAAAAACTTCTTTCTTCTAAAGTGGTGGTGCTCACCGTGAGCACCACCGCTTTTCTATTTTATATTTGAAGCTCAGAATCATTATTTTCAGAATTTTGAGCAGTGACAACGATTTAAAATCTTCTTGCAAACCGATGTAAAATATGGTATATAGGTTATACGAAGTATCGCCAAAATGATGTGTAAAGAGAGGTGCAACCATGACCGCTGTAATCTACGCCCGCTATTCATCCGACAGCCAGCGAGAAGCGTCCATTGAAGGGCAGCTGCGCGACTGCAAGGACTACGCCGAGAAGAACGGTATCACAGTGGTCGGCACCTACATCGACCGTGCCTACTCTGCCAAGACGGATGACCGTCCAGACTTCCAGAGGATGATCAAGGACAGCGCGAAGAAAATCTTCGATGTGGTTCTGGTCTGGAAGCTCGACCGCTTTGCCCGGAATCGGTTCGATGCCGTGAACTACAA
>CAKTCY010000024.1 GCA_934540955.1 uncultured Faecalibacterium sp. | reverse complement strand
ATGAAGCAGAAAAGCTACTCCTCCACCCTGACCGAGGTGCCGGGCGTAGGCCCCAAAACAGCCAAAGCCCTGCTGGCACAGTTCAAGAGTGTGGGCGCGGTGAAGGACGCCACTCCCGACCAGCTGGAAAATACCCCCGGTGTGGGCAGGCAGCTGGCACAGACCATCTACGAGTATTTTCACAGGGAAGCATAAAAACACCCCCGGCATCCAAACAAAACGAAAACGGATGCCGGGGGTGTTCTGCTTTTAGGGGTTAATTCGTATAGGAGATGGAGAAATCGCCGGTGACAGAATCGAGGGAAATTTTGCGAGAGGTATTTGCCTTGCCATTATGGATCGAGCTGCCCTTAAGCCCATTCGTGACGAGGCAATAGTCCGAGGCGCTACCTTCCAGAGTTAAGTCGGTATCGCCAGTGATGACCGAGATGCTGACATCCTGAGCACCGGACAGCATACCGATCGTGCAGTCACCCATGGCAAGTTCGGCATCGAATTTAGGTGCGGACAGATGGTCAATGCGACAGTCGCCCATGGCAAGATCAAAATCCGCCTCCTTCACAGTCAGGCTGTCGGCAGAAACGTCCCCCATGGCAAGTTCCAGATCCAGTTCTTCCACTGAGAGCGTGCCAAGGTCAACATCGCCCATAGCAAGATCAATGTCTACCTTACGCAGGATATTTTCCGGAGCCGTAATGGTGAGTACAGCACTGTAAGTATCAGGAAGATCGTAGTATTTCGGAATATGATAGGAAAACTCTGTGGTACCGTCTTTTTTGCTGAAATGGGTGAGGTACCGGGTCCTAAAGCCATCAAACTGTAAAGTGATATCCGAAGCGTCTGGGTCAACAACAAAGAGAACAGTACCATAATCCAACTTCAGCGATAGTTTATCGTTGACCATCTCAGCAGAGAGGGAGAAGTTCAGGCCGTCTGAAGTGGAAACGGGAACTGCGGGCTGCGTTGAGGCACTCTCGGCAGGTACTTCCGCAGAGGAAGCAGGAATTTCCGAAGCAGGAGAAACGGATTCGGTCGGCTGCACCGGGGTGGCCTTGGAGTGCTGGAAGAAAAAGCAGGCCAGCACCAGCACTGCCAGCCCGCCGCCCAGCACCATGCGCCAGCGGGAACGCGGCTTGTGGGCAGGGGATGCCGGGGCGGCAGTAGTGCCTTGCGGACTTTGCTCGTCCAGAATTTTGCGGGCGACCTCCTCCGGGCTGCCCAGCTCCGCAATGGTGCGGGCTTCGTTTTCCGGCCCGGCGGCGTCCAGATAATCCTCGTAATAGCTCAAAGCGTCCTTGCGCTCGGCCTCCGGCAAGGGGGCAAGAAGCTGCTCCAGCGCAGCAAGAAATGCAGTACGGGTCATAGATCATTCCACCTCTCTGAAAAATGTGTCAATGGAAGAACGGTAGCGGCTCCACTCCTGCGCGTAGGCGGCAAGCTGTGCCCGCCCGGCGGAGGTGATCTGATAATAGCGGCGGTTGCGGCCATTGAAGGGCGCATCGTAGACCGTGAGCAGCTGGTCTTTCTGTAACCGGCGCAGCACTGGATACAGGGTGGATTCGCTTAGTTCCAGCGTGTGGGTGACCTGTTGGGTGATCTTGTAGCCGTAGGTACCTTCCGGCTCCTGCGCCACCACGGACAGCACAATGGCATCCAGCAGCGCGGCACTGATGGGAAAACTCATACGGGAACAGCCTCCTTTCGGTATGGTGTGTTTCTATAATATTATATATCATATAATATTGCATAAGTCAATAGGGAATTTACCCTCTCAGTCTCGCTGCGCTCGCCAGCTCCCCCGAAGGGGGAGCTTTACCGGTACGGACTGGCAGATAACAAAAAAGCTCCCCCTTTCGGGGGAGCTGGATGCGAACGAAGTGAGCAGACTGAGAGGGCCAAACTTCTTAGTTTTCAGAAGAGATATCCTGTCCGAAGTACTTCTCGCTCAGGGTCTTTAAGGTGCCGTCGGCGCGCAGGGCGTCAATGGCGGAGTTCAGCGCGTCCAGATAGGCGGTATCCTCGCTCTTGAGCACCGGGATGGCTACATGGGAGGCCTCAGCGGTCTGTGCTACCAGCTTGAAATCTGCCTCCGGGTGGACGTTCAGGTAGTCGTAGAAGGAAACATCCGCGTTCAGGGTGGCGTCAATGCGGCCTGCGGTCAGCAGCTGGATGGTCTCTTCCAGCGTGTCGATGCCCTGCACGGTAGCGCCGTAGCTTTCGGCCAGCTCCATGTAGGTAGAAGCCAGACTGTTGGCGGTGGTCTTGCCCTTCAGGTCCTCAAAGCTGTGGATATCCTCGTTATCCTTGCGCACTGCCAGTGCGGTGTGGATGTAGCCGTAGGGGGTGGTGAAATCGTAGGTCTTGGCGCGCTCATCGGTCACTTCCACGCCGTTGCACACCATGTCGTAGCGGCCTGCGTCCAGACCGGCAAACAGGCTGTCCCAGTCGCTCTCCACATACTCCGGTTCTACGCCCAGCTTTTCGGCAATGGCGCGGGATACCTCCACGTCGTAGCCCACCAGCGTGTCGGAGGCATCGTGGTAGCTCCAGGGCTGCCATGCACCCTCCAGCGCCACCACCAGCTTGCCGCTCTTCTGGATGCTGTCCAGCTTGTTCAGCGGTGCGGGACCGGCGGTACTGGATGCGGTGTCCTTGGAGGAGCAACCGGTCAGACCCAGCACCCCGGCTGCGGCCATAACGCCCATCAGAGAAATAAAGGTTCTGCGTTTCATAAGTAAAAATTCCTTTCTGTCGTGAAAAAATATAAAACAGGAGAGTGCTTATTCTGTATGGGCGATCCTGCGCAGGAAGGCCCGGGTGCGCTCCTCCTTGGGGGATGCAAAAAACTGCTGAGAGGGTGCCTGCTCCACCACCACGCCGTTCTCCATGAACACGGTCTTGGAGGAAACGTTGCGGGCAAAGCCCATCTCGTGGGTGACCACCAGCATGGTCATGCCCTCCTCGGCCAGCTGCCGCATCACGCTGAGCACCTCGCCGGTCAGCTCCGGGTCAAGGGCGCTGGTGGGCTCGTCAAAGTAAATAATTTCCGGATCGGCGGCAAGGGCGCGGGCAATCGCCACCCGCTGCTGCTGCCCGCCGGAAAGCTGGCGGGGGTAGTAGTCGGCGCGGTCGGCAAGGCCTACCTTGGCAAGCATCTTCATGCCGATTTCATCCGCCTGCTCCTTGGGCAGCTTACGCGCCACAATGAGCCCCTCGGTCACGTTTTGCAGGGCGGTCTTGTTGCGGAACAGGTTGTAGTTCTGGAACACAAAGGCCGTCTTTTTGCGCAGCCGGGCAATGTCGGCGCGGCTGGCATGGGCAAGGTCGAAGCTTTCGCCGTCAAACACCAGCTGCCCGGCATCGGCGGTTTCCAGAAAGTTCAGACACCGCAGCAGGGTGGTCTTGCCGGAGCCGGAGGGCCCAAGAATCGCCACAACATCGCCCTTTTCCACGGTCAGGTCTACCCCGCGCAGCACGGGCAGCTCGCTGGCGACCTTCCGTGCACCGGGGCGGTGGAAAAGGCCGGGCTTTGCGTAGGTACGGAAGGTTTTTTGCACATTGCGGATCTCAAGCATAGCCATAGGTGCTCACCCTCCCTTTTTATTGGAAGCCGCGGGCGTTGAGCTGACGTTCCAGCAGCGCCTGCAGCTTGGTGATGACGGTACAGAACAGCAGATACACCACAGCCACCTCGCAGTAGATGGGCAGGAAGATGTAGGTGCGGGCGGCTACCCGCTGCCCAGCCATGAACAGCTCTGCCACTGTGATGTTGGAGGCCAGCGAGGTGTCCTTGATCATGCCGATGAGGGAGTTGGACAGCGCAGGCACGGCGGTGCGCAGCGCCTGCGGCAGCACGATGCGGCGCATGATCTGCCACCAGCTCATGCCCACGCAGTACCCGGCCTCCAGCTGCCCCTGCGGCACGCTTTCCAGCGCACCGCGCATGGTCTCGGCGCAGTAGGCGCCCTCGTTAAAGGCAAAGGCGATGACCGCCGCTGGAAAGGCGTCCAGCATGATGCCCACGCTGGGCAGGCCGTAAAAGATGATGAACAGCTGCACCAGCAGCGGGGTGCCACGGATGACCCAGATGTAGAACCGGGCGATCTGCCGCAGCACCGGCACATTGGCGTACTGCACCAGCGCCACCGCCACCGCGATGATCATGGCAAAAAAGAAGGAGAGAAGGGTCAGCGGAATGGTCATGGTCAGGCCTGCCGTCAGGATGCGGGGCAGCGCCTCCACCAGCACGCCGACCGTGCGGTTGGATAAAAGTGCTTCAAACATCGGTTTTTCCTCAAAGCTAAAAAATGCACAGGCCGGCAAAGCCTTTGCCGACCAAAGCAGTATATACCTTAAAGTAGGGTCAAAGTCAAGAGACTTGGTCACAAATCCCTACAAAACCTACCAGAATACTATAATAACATGAAATGCCCCGCAGCGCAAACGGTTTGCACAAAACGTGTGATGTGACCGAAAAATTGCATAAACTTGTTAAATATTTGTGCAATGCGGCAGATGCTTGACGCTGTGGGCGCTTTCGTGTACAATGGACATAACAGTGCGCGGCTGCGGGGCAACGGCCCGACGCGGCGCAAATCCACCGGCAGGGGGCTTGCCCCTTGCCCGGTGCAGACACGGAGGATACGAACGTGAAAAAGTTTAGTATTGGTGTTCTGGGTGCAGGCACCTGGGGCATGGCTCTGGCACGGATGCTGACCGTCAGCGGCAACGATGTGCAGGTGTGGTCGGCCATTGAGGCCGAGGTGGACAACCTTTCCACCACCCGGGTGCACCCCAACCTGCCGGGGATGGTCATCCCGCAGGAGCTGCGTTTTACCAAAAGCATAGAGGAAGTGTGCACCGGCAAGGACGTGCTGCTGTTTGCAGTGCCGTCGGTGTTCGTGCGCTCCACGGCGGCAAAGGCGCGGCCTTATATCCGCTCCGGCCAGATCATCGTGGACGTGGCAAAGGGCATTGAGCCCGATACCTTATATACCATGACCGAGATCCTTGCCGATGAGCTGAGCCACGAGAATGGCCCCCGTGCGGTGCGTCTGGTGGCGCTCAGCGGCCCCACCCACGCAGAGGAGGTGGCGCTGGATCTGCCCACCACCATCGTTTCGGCCAGCCCGGATCTGGAGGCTGCCGAGGTGGTGCAGGAGGTGTTCAGCAACACCTGTATGCGCGTGTACACCAACTCTGATATCAAGGGCGTGGAACTGAGCGGCGCTATGAAGAACGTTATCGCGCTGGGCGTTGGCATCTCCACCGGCCTTGGCTACGGCGATAACGCCCGCGCTGCCCTGATCACCCGCGGCATTGCCGAGATCGCCCGGCTGGGCGTGGCCATGGGCTGCAATGTCCAGACCTTTGCGGGTCTGGCCGGTATCGGCGACCTGATCGTCACCGCCACCAGTATGCACAGCCGCAACAACCGCGCTGGTATCCTGATCGGCAAGGGCGAAAGCCCGGAGCAGGCCGTGAAGGAAGTCGGCATGGTGGTGGAGGGCATCAACGCCCTGCCCGCCGCCATGGAGCTGGCCGAGAAGTACCATGTGGAAATGCCCATCGCCCAGACGGTGAACGCCATCGTCAAGGAGGGCATGAGCGCCAGCGATGCGCTGCGCAACCTGATGTCCCGCGACCGCAAGAGCGAGATGCCGCAGGGCTATGAGAGCGTGTGAGCCTGAATGATTAGAAAGGGATCTCCTGAAACGCCTGCGGGCATTTCAGGAGGTCCCTTTTCTGTTTGGGGGAGCGGCGGGAAATGCAGTAAAATTATTAAAACTTTTTACAGAAAACAGACACAAAAGGGTAGAAGGTCGGCAAACTTTCTGCTATACTGAAAACGATAGAATTTTTGGTCAGTGCAGCCGGAACAGGGCGGCGGGCGCTGGCACTGCAAGAAGGAGGAATGAGAGATGCCCTCTACCTACGCACACCGCCGCTTTGGCGCAAATGTGCTGGATCATCTGCCCGCGCCGCTGCGGGAAAAGCTGGAAGAGCACCGGGAGCTGTACGATATCGGCCTGCACGGGCCGGACCTGCTGTTCTATTATCATGCGGAAAAGTCCACCCCGGTCGCCGCACTGGGCAACGCCATGCACGATGAGCCGGGCAGAACGTTCTTTGACCGCGCACGCCGGGTGGTGCACGAGGAAGCTGACCGCGAGGCTGCGCTGGCCTACGCGCTGGGCTTTGTGTGTCATTTTGCGCTGGACAGCACCTGCCACCCCTTTGTGGAGCAGTTTACCCGGGAGAGCGGTGTGACCCACTGCGAGATCGAGACCGAGTTCGACAATATGCTGCTGCGCCGGGACGGCTATGACCCGCTGACCTTCTTTACCGCCAGCCATATCCACCCCAGCGCAGGAAATGCCCGGGTCATCGCGCCGTTCTACAAGGACATCTCGGAGCAGACCGCGCTGCAAGCCCTGAAGGGGATGATCACGGTGCATAAGGTGCTGCAGGCCTCGAACCCGGTCAAGCGCTGGGTGGTGCTGACCGGCATGAAGGTGCTGGGCAAGTACGATGGGATGCACGGCCTTGTGGCAAACCCGCAGCCGAACCCGCAGTGCACCGAGAGCAACCGCAAGCTGGACGCGCTGTACGCTAAGGCTTTGCCGCTGGCAGAGCGGCTGATCTTGGAGTATGTGGCAAAGCTGGATACGGACGAGCCGCTGGACGCCGCCTACGACCACACGTTTGGGGAATTTTAAAAACCGCGCCGCCCGGCGGTGCAAGGGGAAAAGGGAAAATACGATGAAAACTGAAAAATTCAAGGTGACACCGCTGGAGCGGGCATGGATCTTATACGATGTGGGCAACTCGGCCTTTGTGCTGATGATCGCCACACTGGTGCCCATCTTCTTCAATGCGCTGGCCGAGGCCGGCGGCGTGAGCAAGGTGGACTATCTGGCCTACTGGGGCTACGCAAGCTCCATCGTCACGGTGGTCACCGCCATTCTGGGCCCCATTCTGGGCACGCTGGCCGACACCAAGGGCTTTAAAAAGCCCATCTTCATGCTCTGTCTCTTTGTGGGCGTTATCGGCTGCTGTGCCATGGGTCTGGCGGGCACTTGGCTGGCCTTTCTGGTCATTTTTATCATTGCAAAGATCGGCTACTCCGGCAGTCTGGTGTTCTACGACTCCATGCTGGGCGATGTGACCACCCCGGAGCGGATGGACATGGTGTCCTCCCGCGGGTACGCGTGGGGCTATATCGGCAGCTGCGTGCCCTTTGTGGTCTGTCTGGCGCTTGTGCTGGGCAGCAGCGCAGTGGGGCTCAGCCAGATGACTGCGTTGTCCATCGCGCTGGTCATTACCGCCGTATGGTGGCTGGTGGTCACCCTGCCGCTGCTGAAAAAGTACCGCCAGATCAACTATGTGGAGGTGGAGCAGCACGCCATCCGCCAGAGCTTTGTGCGCATCGGGCAGACCCTGAAGCATCTGCCGCAGGACAAGCAGGTGTTCTGGTTCCTGCTGGCCTTCTTCTGCTACATCGATGGTGTGTATACCATCATTGATATGGCCACCGCCTACGGCACGGCACTGGGGCTGGACACCACCGGCCTGCTGCTGGCGCTGCTGGTCACCCAGATCGTGGCTTTCCCCTCGGCGCTGATCTTCGGCCGCCTGAGCCAGAAATATGAATCCAAGACCCTGATCCCCGTGTGCATCGCGGCCTATACCGGCATTGCCGTCTTTGCCTTCTTCCTGAAGAGCCAGTGGCAGTTCTGGGTGCTGGCCGTGGTGGTGGGTATGTTCCAGGGCGGTGTGCAGGCACTGAGCCGCAGCCACTTTGCCAAGATCATCCCGCAGGAAAAATCCGGCGAATACTTCGGTCTGTTCGACATCTGCGGCAAGGGTGCCTCCTTCCTTGGCACCATGATCGTCAGCGTGGGCAGCCAGCTGACCGGCAGCGCCAACGTGGGCGTTGGCTCCATTGCCATCCTGTTCGTCATCGGCTTTGTGCTGTTCGGCGTTTCCACCCGGACAGAGGAGACAAAGCGGGTCTGACCACTTTATGATAAAACGAAGCCCGGAGCGTCCGCAGACGCTCCGGGCTTCGTTTTTGTTTGCTTTGTCTGCAGGAGGAGCCGCTGTACAAATTGCTGCCGGACGGGGGCGGCACGAGCAAAATTATCATGCAAAAAATACATCCTTGAAAAAAGTGGAATTAACCTATTGACAAACTGGGTAGAACGGGATATAATGCAAACATCCAATCCACCAGTCTTGTAGGGAAATGAAACAGAGGTTCCCCGGCGGGTGGTGCATAGAGGGATAGAAAAGCTTTACCGGAAGGAGGGCACAAAGATGAAGCTGATCTGGAAAGAACTGCTGCACGCGAATTATCGCTGTGGGCGAATGCGTACCCACCGGGCACCGGCATCGGATGTGTACTGTATGTTGCCCTCGGCTGTGCGAATGTGCACCCGAATGTGACAGCAGCAGCTCCGGTAGACCACACTGCCCGGTGCGCCTTTGAAAACGCATCGGGATTTTTTGTACACAACAATAATACTAACTGTATATAGAGAGGTAAATAACAATGTCTGAATATAAATTTGAAACCCTGCAGCTTCATGTCGGTCAGGAGCAGGCCGACCCCGCCACCGATGCCCGTGCGGTGCCCATCTACCAGACTACGTCCTATGTGTTCCGCAACAGCCAGCACGCCGCAGACCGCTTCGGTCTGGCCGATGCAGGCAATATCTACGGCCGTCTGACCAACTCCACGCAGGATGTGTTCGAAAAGCGCATTGCAGCGCTGGAGGGCGGCGTGGCAGCACTGGCTACCGCCTCCGGTGCAGCTGCCATCACCTACACCATTCAGGCGCTGGCACAGGCCGGTGACCACATCGTGGCACAAAAGACCATCTACGGCGGCAGCTACAACCTGCTGGCTCACACCCTGACCCAGTTCGGCGTCAACACCACCTTCGTGGATGCCCACGATCTTGCACAGGTAGAGGCCGCCATTCAGCCTAACACCAAGGCTGTGTATCTGGAAACGCTGGGCAACCCCAACAGCGATATCCCGGATATCGACGCCATTGCCGCCATCGCCCACAAGCACGGTCTGCCGCTGGTCATTGACAACACCTTCGGCACCCCGTACCTCATCCGTCCCATCGAGCACGGCGCAGACATCGTGGTGCACTCTGCCACCAAGTTCATCGGCGGCCACGGCACCACGCTGGGCGGCATCATCGTGGACAGCGGCAACTTCGACTGGAAGGCCAGCGGCCGTTACCCCAACATTGCCGCCCCCAACCCCAGCTACCACGGCGTCTCCTTTGCGGATGCCGCAGGCCCTGCCGCCTTTGTCACCTACATCCGCGCTATCCTGCTGCGTGATACCGGCGCTACCATCTCCCCCTTCAACGCTTTCCTGCTGCTGCAGGGCACCGAGACCCTGAGCCTGCGCATCGAGCGTCATGTGGAGAACACCAAGAAGGTGGTGGAGTTCCTTGCCAACCACCCGCAGGTGGAAAAGGTGAACCATCCCTCGCTGCCGGATCACCCGGATCACGCTCTGTACCAGAAGTATTTCCCCAACGGCGGCGCATCCATCTTTACCTTTAACATCAAGGGCGGCCGCGAGGAAGCCTTTACCTTCATCGACAACCTGAAGATCTTCTCTCTGCTGGCCAACGTGGCAGACGTGAAGAGCCTTGTCATCCACCCGGCCTCCACCACTCACAGCCAGCTGACCGATGCAGAGCTGGCCGAGCAGCAGATCTACCAGAACACCATCCGCCTGTCCATCGGCACCGAGCACATTGATGACATCCTTGCCGATCTGGAAGCCGGCTTCGCAGCCGTCCGCGGCAAGTAAGCAGCTATTCTCTTTCCCGCAAAGGGAATGTGATCTTCCTTTTATTCCTATCCAAGCCTCCATAAGTGTGCGACAAGCCCCCCGGCTGCCAGCCGGGGGGCTTGTCATCGTTAAAAAAAGTGGCTCAGAAACGCCTACAGGCGTTTCTGAGCCACAAATTATAATGCTATTTTCCGATCAGCGGCCGATCAGCAGGTCGCGGCGGCAGCGCAGACCCACAGAGAGGGTAGCGCTGCTGCCCAGATGCCGCAGGGTGACGCGGGTACCGGACTTCTGTCCCTCGCACAGCAGCGAGAGGTTCAGGGTGGTGGTGTTCTTCTCGGTCACCAGCACCAGCGTTTTCACGCCGCTGGCCTGCAAAGTCTGCATATCCTCGATGGTGGTGCGGAAGGTAGCCACCTCAGCGGGCACGTCCAGCGTCAGCACGCCGTCCTTCTGGCGGGCGGTGTACAGCAGCTGCTTGCCCAGCAGACCCTTGACGGTGTAGCGCGCCTCAGTCTTTGCAGTGTCGGCCAGCTCGTCGCCGGAGATCAGCATAATGTTGCCCTGAATGGGGTTGCCCTCCGGGGCACCGTAGCCGCCGTAGCTGGGGTCCTTTTCACCCACGGCAACGTCGGTACTGTGCAGTGCAATGTCGCCCTGCACCATCTGCTCCTGCGGGGGCAGATAGCCCTCCACGCAGGTAGAATCCACCTCGGCGGCAAAGGCGCCAACGCTCAGCATGGCAGCGGCACACACCGCCACAGCGGCACAGCTCAGGGTACGGACAAGCTTTTTGTTCAGCATCTTCATAGGAAATACCTCCTGAAAACGGCAGCCGCAGGGACTGCCTTTGTTTTTTGCATCATAATCGTTTTTTAAACCATGGTTCAGCTGCGGCGCATCCACAATGGAAAACCGCCGTATCTGCTTTGTAAACGGATACGGCGGCCGGATTATTGCAAAAGCTTCAAAATTTTTTATTTTCAGGAGTTCTCCGGTTTGTTTTCTGCATCGTCGCGGTTGAGGATATCCATGAACTCCTCGCCGGTGATGGTCTCCTTCTGGTACAGGTACTGTGCCAGTTCATCCAGCTTTGCGCGGTTCTCGGTCAGGATGCGGATGGCCTTTTCGTGCTGGGTCTTGACCAGCTCTACCACCTTCCGGTCGATCTCGCACTGGGTCTGAGCACTGCAGGCCAGCGAGGTGTCGCCGCCCAGATACTGGTTGTTCACGGTCTCCAGCGCCACCATGTCAAATTCATCGCTCATGCCGTAGCGGGTCAGCATGGCGCGGGCAAGCTTGGTGGCCTGCTCGATATCATTGGACGCGCCGGTGGTGATGGAGTTGAAGGCCACCTCCTCGGCAGCGCGGCCGCCGGTCAGGGTGGCGATCTTGTTTTCCAGCTCGGCCTTGTTCATCAGGTAGTGGTTGCCTTCATCCACCTGCATGGTGTAGCCCAGTGCGCCGGAGGTGCGGGGGATGATGGTGATCTTCTGCACCGGAGCAGAGTTGGACTGCTTTGCTGCCACAAGGGCATGGCCGATCTCGTGGTAGGCTACGATGCACTTTTCGTGGTCGGTCAGGATGGAGTTCTTCTTCTGGTAACCGGCAATGACCACCTCGATGCTCTCCTCAAGGTCGGCCTGGGTCACGCTCTTGCGGCCTGCCCGCACGGCACGCAGGGCAGCTTCATTTACAATGTTGGCAAGCTCTGCGCCGGAAGCACCGGAAGCCATGCGTGCCACGGTGTTGAAGTCCACACCCGGAGCAATCTTCACCTTTTTGGCGTGTACCTTCAAAATCTCCTCGCGGCCCTTCAGGTCGGGCAGTTCTACGGGCACACGGCGGTCGAACCGGCCGGGACGGGTCAGGGCAGGGTCAAGGGAGTCCGGGCGGTTGGTAGCTGCCAGAATGATGACGCCGGTGTTGCCCTCGAAGCCGTCCATCTCGGTAAGCAGCTGGTTCAGGGTCTGCTCGCGCTCGTCGTTGCCGCCAAGCTGGCCGCTGTTGCGCTTCTGGCCAATGGCGTCGATCTCATCTATGAACACGATACAGGGCGCTTTTTCCTTGGCCTGCTTGAACAGGTCACGCACCTTGGAGGCACCCATGCCCACGAACATCTCCACGAACTCCGAGCCGGAGATGGAGAAGAAGGGCACGTTGGATTCGCCTGCCACGGCCTTGGCCAGCATGGTCTTGCCGGTGCCCGGAGGGCCTACCAGCAGAATGCCCTTGGGCATGGAGGCGCCGATCTCCTCGTACTTCTTGGGGTCGTGCAGATAATTGACGATCTCCTGCAGATTCTCCTTGGCCTCGTCCTCACCGGCCACATCTGCAAAGCGGATGCCGTGGGTGGACTGCACATACACCTTTGCGTTGGATTTGCCTGCGCCGCCGAACATCATGGCACTCGGGCCGCCGCCTGCCTTTTCCATCAGCTTTTTGTTCATCTGGTTGCCGATGAAGCTGAACAGCAGGATGGGCAGCACGAACCACAGTAAAAAGCTGAGCACCGGCGAGCCCTGCTCCACGATCTCGCTGGAGAACTGCGCGCCCGCATCGTACAGACGCTCGGTCAGGCCGGGGTCGTTCATCAGGCCGGTCTTGTAGATCTGCTTGTTGTCCTTATCCGTAAAAATGATCTGGTTGGACTGGATATCCACCTTGCCGATGTTCTCCTGCTCGGTCATGCTCATAAAGGTGCCGTAGTCTACCTCCTGCACCTGACGCTCGGCCAGCCACGGCATGACCACAAGGTTGATGACCAGCAGCACCAGCAGCACGATGGCATAGTAGATGGCCAACGGCTTTCTGGATGGCTTGACTTCTTTCATAGGAACTTTCCTCCTTCTATTCTATATAAAGTGGGTTTCCACCCGTTTGCTGCGTCCAGTATACCACATCCTGCCGCCCGGCAACAGCGCAGCGAGGGCAACTTTGCAAAAACTTAGCAGTTTCTTAACAAAGAGGGCTAAACCCGCTCAGTTGCTATATGATATGTACACAGAAGGCTTGCCGGAAAAGCCTTCCCCCGGTCGGGGGAAGGTGGCGCGCAGCGCCGGATGAGGGCGCAGAAAAGCAACAACCTTAATTTTGCATGATTTACCCTATGATATTATGAAATGCTTTCATCTTTATCCTGAACGAAACTTCTTGACACTTTCTGGCGGGCGTGCTAAAATTATCTCACTTTCAAAAAAGTGCAAATGCGTTGACGGGGATAAAACGATTTTTCTTCTGCGTGCAGAGAGCCGCCGGGTGGTGCAAGGCGGGTGCAGAGAGCTTCGGATACTGGCCCCTGAGCGGCAGAGCTGAATGGACAAGTAGGCTCTGACGGACGCCCACCGTTACAGGGGCAGCGATTCGCCGCTTTGGCCGATCGTGCAAAGTGGCTGTACCTGACCGTGCAGCAAGGAGAGTGGTACCACGGGTGCCCTGTAAAAGCTATTTACAGGCTCTCGTCTCTCAAGGTTTTCGCCTTGAAAGACGGGAGCCTTTTTGTATGATAACCCTCTCAGCGGGCTCGCCCTCTCCGTCACGGCTTACGCCGTGCCACACTCCCCCTTTTGTCACCTGCGGTGACATCTTCCCCCGGAACGGGGGAAGTCTTTCCTCAAAGGGAGAGGCCTTGGCAAAAAGATAAAGCTTGTGTGGACTGCCAAGGGCTCCCACTTTGGGGGAGCTGGCGAACGAATGTGAGCCTGAGAGGGCGAGGACACTCAAAAGGCACGGAATAAAATGTGCTGTTTATTCAGGAGGACAACAGGATGATGGACGCTACCAAGTACGCACCGGGGTACTACCCGGTACCCGCCGGTTATGACAGCTGGGTAAAAAAAGACCATATTGAAAAGGCTCCCGCATGGTGCAGCGTGGATCTGCGGGACGGCAATCAGGCGCTGATCGTGCCCATGAGCCTTGCAGAAAAGCTGGAGTTCTTCCAGATGCTGGTAAAGATCGGCTTCAAGGAGATCGAGGTGGGCTTCCCCGCTGCCAGCGAGACCGAGTACGAGTTCCTGCGTACCCTGATTGAAAAGGACATGATCCCTGCTGACGTCACCGTGCAGGTGCTGACCCAGTGCCGCGACCACATCATCCGCCGCACCTTCGAGGCGGTCAAGGGCGCACCCCGGGCGGTGATCCACTTCTATAACTCCACCTCCGTGGCACAGCGAGAGCAGGTGTTCCACAAGTCCAAGGAGGAGATCAAGCAGATCGCCGTGGACGGCGCAAAGCTGGTCAAGCAGCTCAGCGAGGAGTACGAGGGCAACTTCCTGTTTGAGTACAGCCCCGAAAGCTTTACCGGCACCGAGGTGGACTACGCCGTAGAGGTGTGCAACGCCGTGCTGGATATCATGCAGCCCACCCCGGAGCGTCCCATGATCATCAATCTGCCGGTGACCGTGGAGATGAGCATGCCCCATGTGTACGCCAACCAGATCGAGTACTGTGATAAGCACCTGAAGTACCGCGACAGCGTGATCATCTCCACCCACCCCCACAACGACCGCGGCACCGGCGTAGCCTGCGCAGAACTGGCAGTGCTGGCGGGCGCACAGCGCGTGGAGTGCTGCCTGTTCGGCAACGGCGAGCGCACCGGCAATGTGGACGCCGTAACGCTGGCAATGAATATGTACAGCCACGGCGTAGACCCCAAGCTGGACTTCTCGGATATGCCCGCCATCTGCGCCACCTACGAGCGGGTGACCCGGATGCACATCTACGAGCGCACCCCCTACGCCGGGCAGCTGGTGTTTGCCGCCTTCTCCGGCAGCCATCAGGACGCCATTGCCAAGGGCATGGCGTACCGCAAGCAGACCGGCGAGCACCGCTGGACCTGCCCCTACATCCCGGTGGACCCCCACGACATCGGCCGCACCTACGACGCCGACGTCATCCGCATCAACAGCCAGAGCGGCAAGGGCGGCATCGGCTTTGTGCTGGAGCAGAACTACGGCTACAACCTGCCCCCCAAGATGCGGGAGGCGCTGGGCTACAAGGTCAAGAGCGTGTCCGACCACAGCCACAAGGAGCTGAGCGCCGCCGAGGTGCTGCACATCTTCGAGGATACCTACCTCAACCGCGCAAAGCCGCTGAACGTGGTGGAAGCCCACTTTGCACAGGTGAACGGCATTACCGCCACGGTCACGCTGGAGCTGAACGGCCAGCGCAAGGTGGTCACCTCGGTGGGCAACGGCCGTCTGGATGCCGTAGCCAACGCCATCCAGAGCGCCACCGGCATGGATTTCCATCTGGAAAACTACTCTGAGCACAGCTTGGACGAGGGCTCTACCTCCCGCGCGGCCTCCTATGTAGGCCTTGTCTGGGGCGACAACACGGTCACATGGGGTGCCGGTACCGATACCGACATCATCGTAGCCGGTATCCGTGCCCTCGTCAGTGCGATCAATAATCGATAAAAAGGAGAAAACTACCATGGGAATGACCCTGACGCAGAAGATCCTTGCCGCACACGCCGGACTGCCGGAGGTCAAGGCAGGCCAGCTGATCAACGCAAAGTTGGATATTGTGCTGGGCAACGATATCACCACCCCGGTGGCCATCAACGAGTTTGAGCGCGCCGGCTTTGACCGCGTGTTTGATAAAGAGCATATCGCCATTGTGCTGGATCACTTTGTACCCAATAAGGATATCAAGAGCGCAACCCAGTCCAAGCAGTGCCGGGAGTTCGCCAATAAATACGATATCCTCAACTTCTACGATGTAGGCCAGATGGGCATCGAGCACGCCCTGCTGCCGGAAAAAGGCATCGTCACCGCCGGTGACTGCGTGATCGGCGCGGACAGCCACACCTGCACCTACGGTGCGCTGGGTGCCTTCTCCACCGGTGTAGGCTCCACCGATATGGCCGCTGGCATGGCAACCGGCATGGCATGGTTCAAGGTGCCCTCTGCCATCAAGTTCGTGCTTACCGGCAAATTCAATCCCCGGGTGTCCGGCAAGGACCTGATTTTGCACATCATCGGCATGATCGGTGTGGACGGCGCACTGTATAAATCCATGGAGTTCACCGGCCCGGGCGTGGAAAGCCTTACCATGGACGACCGCCTGTGCATCTGCAACATGGCCATTGAGGCCGGTGCCAAGAACGGCATCTTCCCGGTGGATGAGGTGACCAAGGCTTACCTTGCAGGCCGCAGCCAGCGCCCGCCGGTGTTCTACGAGGCCGACCCCGATGCCGTGTACGAAAAGACCATCGAGATCGACCTCGGCGCACTGGAGCCCACCGTCAGCTACCCCCATCTGCCCGAGAACACCCATGTTGCCAGCGAGGGCAAGGACATCAAGATCGATCAGGTGGTCATCGGCAGCTGCACCAACGGCCGCTTAGAGGATATGGAGGCCGCCTATAACATCCTCAAGGGCAAGCACATCGCCAAGGGCGTGCGCGGCATCATCATCCCCGCCACCATGGCTGTCTATAAGGAGTGCATCCTGCGGGGCTGGACCACCGCCTTTATCGATGCGGGCTGCATCGTGTCCACCCCCACCTGCGGCCCCTGTCTGGGCGGCTACATGGGCATTCTGGCAGCGGGCGAGCGCTGCGTTTCCACCACCAACCGCAACTTTGTGGGACGCATGGGTCATGTGGACAGCGAGGTCTATTTGGCCTCTCCCGCCACCGCCGCCGCCAGCGCCCTGACCGGCTACATCACCGACCCGCGCACGGTCTGACCCGAAAGGAGCATGAGCATGAACGCAAGAGGTTCTGTTTTCAAATACCCGGATAACGTGGATACCGACGTCATCATCCCGGCACGCCACCTGAACACGCAGGACGCCAAGGAGCTTGCCAGCCACTGCATGGAGGATATCGACAAGGACTTTGTGAACCGGGTGCAGCCCGGCGATATCATGGTGGGCGGCTGGAACTTTGGCTGCGGCTCCTCCCGCGAGCACGCACCCCTGTGCATCAAGACTGCCGGCATCTCGGTGGTCATTGCCAAAAGCTTTGCCCGCATCTTCTACCGCAACAGCATCAACATCGGCCTGCCCATCATGGAGTGCCCGGAGGCTGTGGACGCCATCGAGGCAGGGGACACCGTTCAGGTAGACTTTGACACCGGCGTCATCACCGACGAGACCAACGGCAAGGTGTTCCACGCCGAGCCCTTCCCGCCCTTTATCCAGAACATCATCTCCGCCGGTGGCCTGATGAAGGCCATCCGGGAGAATCATTAAAAGCGTCCTCGCCCTCTCAGTCAATGCCTGTCGGCCTTGCCAGCTCTCCCAAAGGGAGAGCCTCTGGCGAGGAGATAAAGTTTGTGGTTTTGCCAAGGCCTCTCCCTTTGGGAGAGGTGGCAGTGAGCGAAGCGAACTGACGGAGAGGGCGAGCCAGCTGACAATAAGGAGAACAAACCCATGGAAAAAAATATTGCTGTCATCTGGGGCGATTGCTCCAGCCCGGAGATCGTAAAGCAGACCCTCCGGGTGCTGGATAAGGTGGCCG
This sequence comes from uncultured Faecalibacterium sp., assembly GCA_934540955.1. GTDB lineage: Bacteria > Bacillota > Clostridia > Oscillospirales > Ruminococcaceae > Faecalibacterium. Next base: position 10,620 of record CAKTCY010000024.1, on the reverse strand, counting down.
AAAAGTACGGCCATACCTTCCACTACACCGCTGCCGCCATGGGCGGTGAGGCCATTGATAAATATGGAGACCCTCTGCCCCAGCACGAGCTGGACAAGTGCCTTGCCGCCGACAGCGTGCTGCTGGGCGCGGTAGGCGGCCCCAAGTGGGAGGGTCTGCCCGGAGAGCAGCGGCCGGAAAAGGGTCTGCTGCGGCTGCGCGCCGGCATGGGGCTGTACGCCAACAACCGCCCGGCGAGGATCTGGCCGCAGCTGGCACCTGCCAGCCCCTTAAAGCCCGAGATCGTGGCACAGGGCATTGATTTTATCATCGTGCGGGAGCTGATCGGCGGCGTGTACTTCGGCAATCACGAGACCCACACGCTGGAAAACGGCGAAAAGCAGGCCGTGGATACCATGCCCTATGCAGAGCACGAGATCGAGCGCATTGGCCGCATTGGCTTCGAGACCGCCCGCAAGCGCCGCAAAAAGCTGTGCTGCGTGGACAAGGCCAATGTGCTGGACACCAGCCGCCTGTGGCGCACCGTGATGCACCGGCTGCAGGCCGAGTACCCGGACGTGGAGTACAGCGAGATGTTCGTGGACAACTGCGCCATGCAGATCGTGAAGAACCCCGCCCAGTTTGACGTCATCGTCACCGAGAATATGTTCGGCGATATCCTGTCGGACGAGGCCTCCATGATCACCGGCTCCATCGGCATGATCCCGTCCTCCAGTCTTGGCGACGGCACCCGCGGTCTGTACGAGCCCATCCACGGCTCTGCCCCGGACATTGCAGGCAAGGACATCGTAAACCCCACCGCCTGCATCCTGTCTGCCGCCATGATGCTGCGGTACTCCTTTGGCATGGCAGCAGAAGCCGATGCCATTGAGAACGCTGTGAGCCGTGTGCTGGACAAGGGTCTGCGCACTGCCGACAACATGAGCGACGGCTGCACCTGCCTTGGCTGCACCGCCATGGGCGATGCCATTCTGGCAGAGCTTTGAGCCGGAAAACGGATAGCTTAAAGGAAAACTGCATGGAGAGCTGCCGGTAGAAGCCAGTCGGCGCGCCCTTTCTCCAGCATTATAAAAGAGAGCCGGAAGCACCCGCAGGTGCTTCCGGCTCTCTTTGCGTTCTCAGCCCTTCAGCGGCATGATGCTCTCCGGCGCGGCACACAGGTGCTGCGGCGCGGCGGGCGCTGCCGAGGAAAGGCTTTTTTTGCTTATCTTCCACCACAGCTGCGCCGTACCCTCCGGCGGGGTGCAGATGAGGTTCCAGTCAAAGGGGTTCTCGCTGGTAGAGACCGCCTTTACAGGGATGGCGTTGGGCGCATCCGCAGCGCAGGGTGCAAGGTCGTGGGCGCGGATGCCCACAGCAGTGCAGCCAGCCGGGACGGGCAGCGCCAGCCGCAGGGGGACGCTCCAGCCGTCCAGCCGGACGGTGTGGCTGTCCAGCGGGGTGCAGGGCAGAATGTTCTTGCAGCCGGTCAGCCGCGCGGCGGCAACGCTCTGCGGGTCGGCAAAAACAGCCTTAGTGCTGCCGGTGCGCAGCACCTGCCCTTCGTTCAGCACGATCATTTCTTTGCACAGGCGGTAAGCCTCGTCCCGGTTGTGGGTCACCAGCAGGGCGGTGCCCGCAAAGTCTGCCAGCAGGCTGCCCACCTCGCCCTCTACTTCCTCCCGCAGGTAGCTGTCCAGCGCACTGAAAGGCTCGTCCAGCATCAGGATGCGGGGCTTGCCCACCAGAATGCGTGCCAGCGCGGCGCGCTGCTGCTGCCCGCCGGAAAGCTGGGCGGGGTAGCGCTTGGCAAGCTCTTCCAGCCGCATGGCGCGCAGCATCTCGGCGCAGGCAGCGCGGCGGGCGGCGGGGTCTTTTTCCGCCTTCAGCCCGCAAAGGACGTTCTGCTCCACGGTCATGTTGGGGAACAGGGCGTAGCTCTGGAACAGCAGCCCCACGCCCCGCTGTTGCGGCGGCAGGTCGATATGCTGTGCACTGTCGAACAGCACTCGCCCGTCCAGCACGATGCGTCCGCGGTCCGGCTTTACGATGCCCGCGATGCACCGCAGGGTCATGCTTTTGCCGCAGCCGGAAGCGCCCAGCAGGGCGGTGGAGGTGTTGCCCGCAGTAAAAGCGGCGCGGAGGGTGAAGCCGTCCAGCTTTTTTTCAATGTTGACTTCAAGGCTCATTTCCGGCCACCCGCTTTCTGTTTTTTCTCCAGCAGGTTCACCGCCAGCAGCACCACCGCCGAGATGGCGATATCCACCAGCACCCACCGCATGGCGCCCAGCTCATCGTTGGTGCGCCACAGCTGGTAGACCGTGGTGGCAATGGTGGCAGTCTTGCCGGGGGTGTAGCCCGCAATCATACTGGTAGCGCCGTATTCGCCCAGTGCCCGGGCAAAGGCCAGCACCGTGCCTGCCAGAATGCCCTGACGGCAGGCGGGCATCCGCACCCGCCAGAAGATCCATGGATCGGACTGTCCCAGCGTCTGCGCCGACCACGCCAGCGTTTCGTCAAAGCTTTCAAACGCGCCGCGCGCGGTGCGGTACATCAGCGGAAATGCCACCACGATGGAAGCAAAGATGGCACTGTACCAGTTCATGACCAGCTTTACCCCGAACTGCTGCATAAAGAAGATGCCCAGCGGCCGCTTTGCGCCGAAGAGCAGCAGCAGAAAGTAGCCCACCACCGTGGGCGGCAGCACCATGGGCAGGGTGAGCAGCACGTCCAGCACGCCCTTGACGGTGCGCGGCAGCTTTGCGATATGATAGGCGGCAAAAATGCCGAGGAAGAACACCGCTGCGCAGCTGATCAGGGCGATGCGCAGGCTGTTCCACAACGGATACCAGTCCATGCCTGCTCCTTTATACGGCGCTGAAGCCCACGCCCTCGAACACGGTCATGGCCTTGTCGGTCTGTAAGTAAGCCAGAAACTCCTTGGCAGCCTCGGCGTTGGGGGCAGCCTTCAGCACGGCGGCGGGGTAGATGACCTGACCGCACATCTCCTTGGTGGCCTCGTCCACAGGGGTCAGACCGGCGCTGTAGGCATCGGTGCAGTAAACGACACCGGCATCTACGCTGCCCTCGGTGACCTGCGTGGTCACCTCCTTGACGTTGGAGCCGTAGGTGATCACGCCCGCAGCAGCCAGTGCAGCCTCGTCCAGCTGGTAGTAGGCAAGGATCTTCTGGGTGTACTGACCCACGGGCACATCGCTGTTGCCCATGCAGAACAGGATATCCTGTGCCTTCAGGTGCTCAGCCAGTGCATCAAAGCTGTCAATGCCCTTGTCGCTGCCCTCCGGCACGCAGAGCACCACCTTGTTCTCCAGCAGGTTCACGCGGCTGTCGGCATCCACAAAGTCAAGGCCGTCCTTGTTCACCTCGGCAGAGGCGGTGATGTCCAGCTGGTTCATCTGCTTCTGACCGGCAGAGATGAACAAATCGCAATCCGCGCCCTCCTGGATCTGGGTCTTGAGAGTACCGGAGGAGTCGAAGTTAAAGCGGAAGGTCACCTCCGGGTGCTCTGCCGTGTAGCTTTCTCCGAGAGCGTTCAGCGTCTCGGTGAGGGAGGCGGCGGCAAACACGATCAGCTCCACGCTCTGGGCTGCTTCCGAGGAAGCGGCGGCAGAGGAAGCCGCGGACGATGCTGCGCTGGAAGCAGCACCGCCGCAGGCGGTGAGAGCAGCGGCTGCACCGGCCATACCGGCAGCGGCCAGAAAACTCCGACGGGAAATGCGATGGTTGTTCATCTCTGTTTCTCCTTACTTCAAGTATAGCAGTTTGCGTTTTTAATGCACAGGCAACATCCGCAAACTGCATATCGCAAATATGTTGTTTTGATAGGGACTGCTTTTGAAAATTGCGATAAAAAATATTTATTTCTACGCCCCGTAAAGGAAAACAGGGCGGGAAACCTTACTTGCGGGCGCACTCGCCGTCCAGACCCGCGGCGATGCGTACCCCGTGCTCCAGGCTGGGTAGGATGTACTCCAGATTCTCCTGCACCGCCTTGGGGCTGCCCGGCAGATTGACGATCAGGGTCTTGCCGCGCAGCACACTGACGCCGCGGCTCAGCATCCCGCGCGGGGTGATGCTCAGGCTGTGGTAGCGCATGGCCTCGGCAATGCCGGGGGCATTGCGGTCGGCCACGGCGCAGGTGGCCTCCGGGGTGATGTCCCGGGGGGAGAAGCCGGTGCCGCCGGTGGTGAGCACAAGGTTCACCTGACGGCCGTCTGCCATGCGGATGAGCTGCGCCTTCAGCGCCTTGGCCTCGTCCGGCAGGATCATGGTCTCCTCTACCACATAGCCTGCGGCGGTGAGCATTTGGGCGATCAGCGGGCCGCTTTTGTCCTCCCGCTCGCCGCGGCTGCCCTTATCGGAAAGAGTGATAACGGCAGCGCGCAGGGGCGGGTTTTCCAGTGCGGGCAGCAAGGTCACCTCGTCCCCCACATGGATCTCGCCGCCGGTGAGCACCCGGGCGAACACGCCCTCGTGGGGCATGATGCACTCGCCGGTCTGCTGCTTGATAACACAATCATTGTGGCACTCCTTGCCGATCTGGGTCATTTCCAGCACAACATCGCCAATAGCGAACCGGCTGGTCACCGGCAGGCTGCGGAAATCGAAGCCCTCGATGACCAGATTTTCGCCGAAGGCACCGTAGTCTACCCAGATTTTTTTACGGAAGGCCTCGATCTTTTCCGCACTGAGCATACTGACCTGACGGTGCCAGTTGCCGCCGTGTGCGTCCTCCACGATGCCCCATTCCGGGGTCAGGACGGCGCTGGGCACCTCGGTTTTTACGGTGCCCCGCTTGGGGCTGGTGCAGATTGCCAGAAGCTTACCCATAGTTATTATCCTCCAATGCGATACATCCCGCGGGTAGCGGGCATGGAACTGTCGTTAAAATGGTGTTCCCGGGGCTTTGCCCAGATGGTCTCCCGGATGGCGGCCAGCAGCTGCGCATCGTCCGCGCCGCTGCGCAGCAGTGCGCGCAGGTCGCACCCGGTCTCGCTGGCAAGGCAGGGGCGCAAAAAGCCCTGACTGGTCAGCCGCACCCGGTTGCAGGAGGCGCAGAACTTGCCGTGCACCGCTGCAATAAAGCCGATGCTGCCCTGCCAGCCCGGTACGGTGTAGTACACCGCCGGGCCGTCGCCCAAGGCGTGCTCCTGCGCGGGGGAAAGGGGCGCAAGCTCCGGCCAGCGCCGGGCAAACCGCTCCCGCAGCTCCGGGCCGGAGATGCAGGGCATGGCAGCGCCGTAGCCGATGGGCATCATCTCGATGAACCGCACCTGCAGGGCGTTGTCCCTTGCCAGCGCGGCAAGCTGTTCCAACTCGCCCTCGTTGACGCCCGCCTGCGGCACACAGTTCAGCTTGACCGGCAGGCCGCTTTCCAGCGCCGCCTGCAAGCCCGCCTGCACGGCGGCAAAATCGTCCCGGGCGGTGATCTGCCGGAACACCTCCGGGCGCAGGGTGTCCAGACTGATGTTCACGCTGTCCAGCCCTGCGTCCAGCAAAGCGGGCAGCTGCTCTGCCAGCAGCACCGCGTTGGTGGTCAGGGTGACCCGGCGGATGCCCGGGGTCTCTTTAAGCCCTGCCACCAGCTGCGCCACATTCTTGCGCACCAGCGGCTCGCCGCCGGTCACCCGCACGGTGTCGATGCCGCACTGGGCAAACAGTGCAGCCAAGCGCAGAAACTCCTCGTAGGTCAGCACGGCTTCCCGCTCCAGCTTTTCCACGCCGTCCGGCATACAGTAGCGGCAGCGCAGGTTGCACAGGTCGGTCACCGACAGGCGCAGATAATGGATCTCGCGCTGGTAACGATCAAACATAGCCGCCCTCCGCCCGGATATAGTGGCCGCTCTTGCCGCCGGTCTTTTCCACCAGATGAATCTCGCCCAGCTCCATGCCCTTATCCACGGCCTTGCACATATCGTAGATGGTCAGCAGCGCGGTGGAAACGCCGGTCAGCGCCTCCATCTCCACGCCGGTCACACCGCTGGTCTTGACGGTGCACAGGGCCTCCACAGACTGCCGCTCGGGCAGCAGACGGAACTCGATGCCCACCTTGGTCAAGGGCAGCGGATGGCACAGGGGGATCAGCTCACTGGTGCGCTTGGTGGCCATGATGCCCGCAATGCGCGCCACGCCCAGCACATCGCCTTTTTTCACGGTGCCGCTCTGCACGGCGGCAAAGGCCTCGGCGTTCATGGTAATAATGCCGTGGGCAGTGGCTTCCCGGGTGGTGACGGGCTTTGCGCTCACGTCCACCATCACGGCGTTCCCGGCGGCATCAAAATGTGTCAGATTATTTTCACTCATATTTTTTCACCTTAGTAAGCTGAGAGGGTTTCAGCAGTGCCCAAAGCCGCAGTTCGGCCAGTGGCAGACCTCGCAGTTCAGGCACAGGCCGCCCTCACCCAAGCGGGCGATATCCTCGGCGGTGATGGGGTCATCGGCCAGCAGACGGGGCAGCAGCAGGTCAAAGATGGTGCGCTTGGCGTACATCACGCAGCCGGGCAGGCCGCACACCGGCACACCGTCCAGATAACTGACAAGGAACATGGCTCCCGGCAGCACCGGTGCGCCGTAGGTGATGATGTCTGCCCCGGTATTCTTGATAGCCAGCGGGGTGCGGTCGTCGGGGTCTACGCTCATGCCGCCGGTGGTAAAGATCAGCTCGCACCCGGCGGCTTTGGCTTCCAGAATGGCGGCGGTGATCCCGGCGGGGTCATCATCGCAGACCTTATGGAAAACCATCTCACAGCCGTAGACAGCCAGCTTGCTTTGCAGGATGGGGGTGAATTTATCCTCAATGCGTCCCTTGAACACCTCGCTGCCAGTGGTGATGATGCCCACCTTTTTGGCCTGCATGGGCAGCACGTTCAGGATAGGCTCTGCCCCGGCAGCAGCCTGCATGGCGTCCATCTTCTCCTGCTCGATGACCAGCGGGATGATGCGGGTACCGGCCAGCTTCTGGCCCTTTTTCACCGGCAGGTCGCCGTGGATGGTGGCAATCATCATCTGCGGGGTGCTGTTCACAGCCAGCAGCGCCTTGCGGTTGATCTTTAGCAGCCCGTCGCAGTCCGCAATCAGCTCGATCTTGCCCTCTTTCGGCGCAGTACCGTGGATATTTTTGCCCGCAGCGGCCTTGTACAGCAGGGCGGCTGCTTCGTCCTCGTGGAGGATGCCGGGGTGCTTTTCCCAGACGTAGAGGTTCTCCTTGCCGATGGAAAGCAGCACAGGGATGTCCTCGGGCTGGATGACGTGCCCCTTGCGGAAGCGGGCATCCTTGTACTCGCCCGGGATGATCTGGGTGATATCATGGCAGAGCACCTGCCCTGCGGCGTCAACAGTACGGATCAGTTTCATGATGGCATTCTCCTTACAGCGCGGGCATCTGGGCTTCGATCCAGTCTGCCAGTGCCGGAATATCGTTCAGGTCAAAATCTGCGCCGGGGATATCTCCCACTACCGCCAGCGGCTGGAAGGAGACGGGCGCATCCGAAATGGCGCTGCGCACCACCTCGAGCTTCGGCCAGCCGCTGGATTTGAACCCCTCCAGCAGCACAAGGTCGTAGCCGTGACGCTCGAACAGGGCAAGCAGATCCTGCTCGGTCAGGCGGAATTCCTCGGTCAGCAGGTAGCGCGTGCCGGAATAGACCGCCACGCCCTCGGCACCGGCTTCCCGCAGACGGTAGCTGTCGGTGCCGGGCACGTCCGGGGTAAAATCGTGGCCGTCGTGCTTGATGACGCCCACCTTCAGCCCACGGCTGCGCAGCACGGGCAGCAGCTTTTCCAGCAGGGTGGTCTTACCGCTGTTGTGCACCCCGCTGATGGCCAGCACCGCCGGGCGCTTGAGTGCCTGCGTTTCGGCAAGCGCCTGTTTTTGTTCACTGTACAAAGCAAAGCACCTCCACTTCCATACCGGCTTCCACCGGCCCGCTGCCGGCAGGGATCTCCACCAGACAGTTGCAGCCCATCATGGCGGACAGCGCACCGGAGGAGTGTGCCTCGGTGCTGCCCGCGCCGGGCAGGGTCACCGTGCCGCCGCAGGCAGTCGCCCGCAGATAGCGGTTGCCCTTGCTGGGCTTGGAAAAGCCGTTCGTCAGGGTGCAGACGGTGCGGGCGGGGATGCAGCTCTCCTCCCGGCGTCCGGCGGCGCGCAGCAGCGCGGGGATGGCGTACTGCTCCAGCGTAGCGGCGGAGGCAAAGGGGTTGCCGGACAGGCAGAACACCAGCTTGCCGCCCAGCGTTGCCGCCAGCATGGGGCTGCCGGGCTTCTGGGCTACGCCCTCCACCAGCAGCTGTGCACCCAGCTTTTCCAGCACAAGGGGCAGATAGTCCTTCTGCCCCACAGAGACGCCGCCGCTGGTGATGACGGCATCGCAGCAAGTCAGCAGCTCCTGCATTTTACCGGTGATGACCTCCGGGTCGTCGGAGCACTGCTGCCGCTCTACGGCAAAGCCCAGCTGACGCAGCCGGGCGGCGTTCTGGATGCCGTTGGCATCGTAAATTTTACCGGGTGCCCACGGTGCGCCGGGTTCCAGCAGCTCGCTGCCGGTGGAAAGGATGCCCACGGTCAGCGGACGGCAGACCGTTACCTCGGCATAGCCCTGCCCGGCCAGCACGCCCAGATGGGCGGGGGAGAGCACCGTCCCGGCGGGCGCAATGACCGCACCTGCGGCCACGTCCTCGCCCCGGAACACGACGTTTTGCAGCGGCTTTACGGCGGCATACAGCTGCACGGTCTCTTCGCCGCTGTCGGTCAGCTCCTGCATCAGGACGCAGTCTGCGCCCTCCGGCAGGGGGGCACCGGTCATGATGCGGGCGGCGCACCCTGCGGGCAGCGCCGCAGCCGGGGCATCGCCCGCGTAAAGCTTCATCACCACCGGCAGGGTGACCGGGGTCTCCCGGCTTGCACCGGCGGTATCCGCGCTGTGCAGGGCGTAGCCGTCCAGCGGGCTGCGGTCAAAGGGGGGCTGGTCCATCCGGGCGCAGAGGTCGGCGGCGGCAATGCGCCCGCAGGCGGCTTCCAGCGGGATGGTCTCCGCAGATGGAGAAGGCAGAAGTGCTGCCGCGTCCAGCACGCTGCGCAGCGCCTGAACGGGGGAGCAGAAAGGCTGATTCATTATAACTTCCTCCATAGACCCACTCTCCCGGCCTGCTATGGCTCAGGCGGGGGAGCAGGGGTATTCTTTTTTCAAAAAAGGCAGGTGAAAAAGAAGCGGAGACGTCTTGACCGGAAAATCAAAACGCCTCCGCAGAATATCCCCACAAAACCGGCTGCGGCAGTTTGCAGTCTGCTACGCCGGTGGCAGCCTTTGGCTATGCGCCGCCCTTGCAGCGGCAGCACACAGCCAAAAAGCACCTGTGAAGATGGGAGGAGTTCTTTTTTTCAAATTGCAGCGTTTCTTCTGCGGGAAGGCGGTGGGGTTTCCCCCGCCACCCTTGAATGCCCGCCCTTGCGGGTGCAGCATTGCGGCGCGGTGTCCTGCTCCTTGTGGGAGTTTAGACACCTTTGCTCAAAGAAGCTCTTATACCCTGATTCAATTGTAGGTTGGTTTAATCGCAGAACTCGTCCACGTCGCTGATAGCCTTGGCGTAGCGGCGGGTGAGGTGCTTGGTGGAAAAGAGGAACCGCTCGTTCTGGTTGTTGGTCAGCTCCTCGATATCGGCATAGGCGGGGTTCTCCTGCATGGCCTTCCAGGTCTGCTCGATGACCTCCGGCGCAAGGCCGTAGGGGGAGCGCTGGAAGTACCTGAGCGGGGTGGCGCTGGGGTAGATGCGGGCGTTGAACCGCACCATCTCGGCGAACATCACACACAGATCCTTGTCCTCGATGAGCTGCGCGATCATGGCGTAGTTATCGCTCATATTGGCGTTGGAGTAGTAGTAGGTGTCCTTTGCGCCCGCGCGGGTGACGATATCGGTGCACTGGGGGTCTGCGGGCATCTGCGCCAGCAGCTCGTCGGCGTTTTCCACTTCCTCCAGCAGCAAAGCGTGGGGGGTAATCAGCGCAGCCGCAGAGCGGGCGCGGATGTAACCGGCCAGCTCCTGTGCAGGGGTCAGCTGGGGCAGCTCCGGGGCAGTCTTGGTGGGCTGATCCGCAAAGGGATCGTTTTCCGCCTCCGGTTCACCGGCCAGAAAATCCAGCAGCTCCGGCTTTGCAGCATCGGGCTGCGCAGCTTCGGCGGCTTCGGGTGCGGCCTCGGCGGCCTGCTTTGCGGCAAGCTCGGCGGTCTCCCGCTCCACTGCGGCGATCACGTCCTCGCCGGTCTTGGCGGCGCTGCCGTCAAAGGTGCTGCCGGTCTCCTTCAGGCGGCGGGCAGTCTCGCTTGCGGCGTCGATGTCGAACACCTCTGCCTTGGGCTTTTTCTTGGCGGCCAGCTCTGCCTTTTGCAGTTCCAGAACGGCCTGTTCCGGGTCTACGCTGCCATCCACCGTGGTGGTGTAGCCGGGTTTACGTCTGCCAAACAACATGACGGTCTTTCCTCTTTCTATGGGATTTAGAAGCCCTTTTCATAAGCATTGCACACCGCTCGAGCGGCCTTTTTGCTCACATACTGCGTTGCTTTCCCTTGCAATCCGTCAGGATTGCTGCGGAAAATCGCCTTGTCTGCGGGCAAAAATTCTCGT
>CAKTCY010000023.1 GCA_934540955.1 uncultured Faecalibacterium sp. | reverse complement strand
ACTGCTTACCGCCGGTAACAATGATTGCGTACATTTTGTTCATTCCTTTTCGTTGTACTCGCTGGTCGTAAAGGCAGACCCTTACAGCGGGCCATTTCAGGCGCCCACACCATGCGGCTAGAATATTATAGCAAAAACCGAACCGGATTGCAAGAGGAAAATTCCCCTTTTGCGCAGATTTTTACGCTTTTTTCTGCCCGGCCTGCTCTATGGCGGCCTTTACCTGCGCATTATAGGCCTCGGTCTTTTCCAAAAACAGCTTGCGCGGGCTGGAGGCCAGCAGTTGGGTATCCTTACCTGCAAAGGAGATAGGGCCGTCCAGCTTCTTTTGAGCCGCCTTGTTCTCGGCGTTCAGCGCCAGCGGCACAAACAGGGGCTTGTCCTTGCACTTACGGGTGAAATACACCTCTGCCGCAATGCCAGCCACCACGGCGATGCCTGCCACCAGCTGGGATGCCCGCAGCCCGATGGAGGGCACCAGCATCAGGCTGTCGGTGCGCAGACCCTCGATCCAGAAACGGCCTGCGCCGTACCAGACCAGATACCGCAGGGTGATGTCGCCGTTGAACTTGCGCTTTTTGATGTAGCGGAACAGCAGGAAGAAGCCCACAAAGCACCAGATGCTCTCGTACAAAAAGGTGGGGTGCACCGGCAGGTTGGGGTCGATGACCACGCCCTTGGGTACCGTGACCGTGCTGCTCATCAGGTAAGCACGGGTGGTCTCGCTGTACATTCCCCACGGCAGGGTGGTGTTGCAGCCAAAGGCCTCCTGATTGAAAAAGTTGCCCCAGCGGCCGCAGCCCTGCCCGATGAGAAAGCCCATGGCAGTCAGGTCGAACATGGGCAGCACCGGCACGCCCCGCCACTTGCAGGCCAGACCACCGAACAAAAAGCCGCCGATGATGCCGCCGTAGATGGCAAGGCCGCCATCGCGGATGGCGATCATCTCCCAGATGCTCTCGTATTTAAAAGGTGCCATGGCCACATAGTAGGCGCGGGCGCTGATGATGCCCAGCACCACACCGATGAGAATGACATCCACCATGCTGTCCGGGTCTACGCCGAATTCCAGACTGTGCCGGAAGGCAAAGACCAGCGCCAGACACAGACCCACCGCGATGCACACGCCGTACCAGTAGATGCTGACCCCGCCGATGGTAAAGGCCACGCGGTTCAGCTGAAAGCTCAGCCCCAGACCCGGGAACTGCACCAGATTTGTCAGATAGTTCATTCTTCTTCCTCCTCGTCCTCTTCCGCTGCCTGCGCCGTGCCATCTGGCTGGATGTACATGGTGGCCATGCGGTCGGTGCACAGGATGTGCTGCAGGGCAGCGTCCGCATCCTCTGCGGTCAGCCCTGCCAGCATGGAGATCTGCTGCGCCACCGTCTGGCCGCTGAGGGCAAAGTCTGCCATCTGGCTGGCGGAGTCCTCCACGTTTTCCAGATTTTCGATCAGCTGGCCGTATTTTTCGTTCTTGCACAGGGTAAACACTTCCCTGTCCACACCGGCGGCGCGCACCCGGGCGATCTCGTCCAGCAGCAGCTGGCGCACGGTGTCCGGCACATCGCTCTCGCCGGTGAACAGGATGCAGCAGCAGCCGTCCACCCGCAGCACCTCGCCGCCAAAGCCGGGGTTCACAAGACCCTCGTCGTACAGGCGGCGGTACAGGGGCGACATCCCGCCCACGATGCAGCTGAGCACAAGGTCGTACAGCGCCTCGGTGCGCAGGTCGCCCGCAGGCAGCGGCTCTTCCTTAAAGCCCACGCCGAAGCAGGGCTTGGAGACCGGCATGGTCAGCGTTTTTTCCGTGGCGGCAAGGGTCATAGGCTCCGAAGCCCACAGCCGCTGCACCTTTTCTGCCGGGCGGGGCTCCATCAGGCCGTGCCGCTCACAGGCAGCCAAGATCTGCTCCATGGTGGTGTTGCCAGCCGCAGCCAGCACCATATTGCCCGGGGCATAAAAGGCCTTGCAGCTGTCGTACAGCATGGCGGGCGTGATCTCGGCAATGCTTTCCACCGTGCCCGCGATGTCGCTGCGGATGGGGTGGCTGTGGTACAGGCACTCGAACAGGCCGGTGATGAGCCGCCAATCCGGGCTGTCATCGTACATTTTGATCTCCTGCCCGATGATGCCCTGCTCCTTGGCGATGGTCTGCTCGGTAAAGTAGGGGTGACCTACCATGCCCAGCAGCACGTCCAGACTTTCGTCCAGCTGCTGGGTGGCGGTGAACAGGTAGCAGGTGCGGTCGAAGCTGGTAAAGGCGTTGGCGTTGGCGCCGGTCTTTGCGTACTTGGCAAAGGCGTCGCCGTCCTCGTCCTCGAACATTTTGTGCTCCAGAAAATGTGCCACGCCCGCCGGCAGATGCACGGTTTGACCGTTCAGGCAGAAATCCCGGTCGATGGAGCCGAACTTTGTGGCATAGATCACATGGGTGCTGGAATAGCCCGGCATGGGGCGCACCAGCACCGTCAGGCCGGAGGGCAGGGTCTGCCACTGGTCGGCCACGGTCTTTTCCAGCAGGGTCTGGTTATTCTGCGGCATGGGCAGCATCCTCCTTTGTAAGCAGATAGCTGACCGAGAGGGTCAGGCGGCGCAGGATGTCCCGCACCTCGTCCTTGGTCACGGCGCGCAGGGCATTCCGCGCCTGCTCCGGGCTCTGGATGGGCGCAGCGCTGTTGGCACCGGCGCGCAGCACCTCGATGTAGTACCAGCTCTCGATGCCGCCAAGGCTGTCCTCTACCCCGTTCATGCCGCTGAGCAAGCCCCGGCGGCAGTCCTCAAATTCCTCGTCGGTAATGGGGCCGGTGCACAGGTCTGCAAGCTCCTTCAGAATCGCCTGCTCTGCGCGGGCGGCATCGGCGTGCTCCACACCGCTGTTCACCGCCATGCTGCCAGTAAAGCTCTGGAAGGAGGAGGAGCAGTAGTAGCACAGATGGTCCCGCTCCCGCACATTGAGGAACAGGCGGCTGGTCACACTGCCGCCGTACAGCGCCATGGCAAGGCGCACGGCTGCCAGCTGCTGCGGCTGCATGGGCTGCCCCAACGTGAACAGCATACACAGCTTTGCCTGTACCATATCGTAGTTTTCAGTCTTATGCACCGGTGCAATGGCAGGCATGGCCATGTTTTCCACCAGCGGCAGCGGGGCGCGGTCGATGCAGGCAAGCTCTGCCAGCAAAGCGTCCCGGATGGCGGCAGTCTGGGCGGCATCGCAGCCCAGCACCAGCAGCTCAATGTTGGCGGTGCGCAGCATCTGCCGGTAGGCATCGGTCAGCATGGCCGGAGTAAGGCCGTCCACCTCGTCCAGATAGCCCTCCTGCCGCACACCCGCCGGGCTGTCGCCAAAGAACTCCCGGTTGGCCTGATGCAGGCAGTAGATGCGCTTATCGTTGATCTCGTCCTCAAGGCCTTTTTTCAGCATTTGCTTTTCAATGCTGACGGCCTGCGGGTCAAAGCAGCCGTCCACAAGATAGGGATGAAAGGCCGCACCCAGTGCGATCTTCGTGTACTCGGCGGTCAGCGCCTCGCCCTCCAGCGCAAAGGCATCCTTGATGCCGGTCACGCTGACGCAGAGGTTGTGGTTGCAGCCCATGGGGCGGGCATCTACGGTCAGGTCTGCACCGTAAAGCTTTGCCAGCTTTTTGGTCAGGCGGGTCATATCCGGGCAGTCCGCATAGCCGCGCTCCATCACCAGCGGCAAAAGCGCATGGGCAGTGGCCGTTTTACGCTCTGCCGGGAAAGCAAAGTGGATGCTGATGCGGCAGCGGTTGAATTTAGAAGCCGGGTCGCAGGAAAGCTGCACGCCCGGTGCAATGAGAGTACGTTCCAATGGTAATTCCCTTCTCTCTGCGCCGCAGCACAGAGCATTTGATTCAGTCTGCCCGCTGCAGGGCGATGAACTCTTCCAAGCTCAGGCCGCTGGCACGGATGGCAAGGGCGTTTTCCACCCCCACATAGCGCCAGTGCCACGGCTCGAACACGATGCCGGTGGCGGCCTGCCGGTCCTGCGGGTAGCGCAGAATAAAGCCGTATTCCGCCGCGTAGGCCGTAAGCCACTCGTAGGCGCGGGTCTCGGCAAAGCTGGTGTCCTGCTGCGGGTCGTCCGCGCTGAGGATATCTGCCGCGTAGCCGGTACCGTGCTCGTTGGCGTTGGCGGCGGGCTGGATGGTAGCCGCCAGACGGGCGGCCTCCTCCTCGCTCTTGCGCTTATCGCGGTAGATCTGCACCCGGGCCTCGTAGGCGGCCTGCCGGGTGTCGGCGTCCTGATAACCGGCCACAAGGGTCAGGCTGATGCCATCCGCCTGCGCGGCGGCTGCCATGCTGCGGTACTGCATGGCGGCTTCGGCCTCCAGCTGCTGGCCGGTGGCCTCGTCGGCGGTGTCCAGCAGCGGGGCAGGCTCGGCGGTATAGGGCAGGTTGGCATTCACCAGCGTAAGCCGCGCGTCTGCGGCGTTGAACACATAGTCTGTGCCGTCATACACACTGGCTGCAAATACCTTTGGCCCGGCCAGCAGGCCGTGCACCTTGGGCAGCAGCCACAGGATGCCACCGGTCAGCAGCGCCACCACCGCAGCGCAGCCGGCCAGAAACAGCACCCAGTTGCGTGCCAGCCGCAGCATTTTGCGGCGCTTCCATTGTTGATAGGTCAGGCGCTTATCGGCAGGCGCTCTGGAGGTACGGGTGGGTTCACTCATGCGGCGGGGCTCCTTTTCGGCGTTGTTGCAGCGCCGGTGCGCCGCACAGATTCAAACTATATTATACACCCCTTTGCAATTTGTGTAAACGCCGCCGTGTGTAAAAAAATTATGACCCGCCCGCCCCCGGCAGGGAGCAGACAGGCCATAACCAAAAATTTTACGCAGATCAGTCAAACAGCATATCGTGGATGGCGCTGACAGCCTTGTCGGCGTCTGCACGGTCGATGATGCAGGAGATCTTGATCTCGCTGGTGGAGATCATCTTGATGTTGATATTGTTGTTGGACAGTGCCTCGAACATCTTGGAGGCAACGCCGCTGTGGCTCTGCATACCGGCACCCACGATGGAGACCTTGGCGCAGGTGGTGTCCACGCTGACATCGCTGAAGTGTGCGCTGTCCTTCAGCACACGCATGGCCAGCTCGGCTTCGCCCTCAGCACAGGTAAAGCTGATATCCTTCTTGCCGTCGCGGCCGGTGGACTGCAGAATGATGTCCACGTTGATGTTCTTCTGTGCCAGCAGGCCGAAGATCTTAAAGCTCATGCCCGGCTCATCGGGAACGTTGAGAATCGTGATAACAGCAACATCGGTGTCCTTGGCAACACCCTTGATCAGCATACCTTCCATGTCCTTTGTAACCTCCTTAACCACCGTACCCGGGATGGGGTTCAGGCTGGAGAGCACCTCCAGCTCCACATTGTACTTTTTGGCCAGCTCCACGCTGCGGTTGTTCAGCACCTGTGCGCCCAGAGATGCCAGCTCCAGCATCTCGTCAAAGGTGATCTCCTCCAGCTTGCGGGTGTTGCTCACCTTGCGCGGGTCGGCAGTATAAACGCCCTCCACATCCGTGTAGATCTGGCAGCGGTCAGCGTGCAGGGCAGCGGCGATGGCCACAGCACTGGTGTCGGAGCCGCCGCGTCCCAAGGTAGTGATATCGTCCAGCTTGTTCAGGCCCTGGAAGCCTGCCACCACCACCACACGGTTGCGCTCCAGCTCGGAGGAGATCCGCTCGGTCTCCAGCCGGGTGATGCGCGCCTTGGTGTAGGCACGGTCGGTGCGGAAGCCCGCCTGCCAGCCGGTCAGGCTGATGGCATGGCAGCCCAGCTCGTTCAGCGCCATGGCCAGCAGTGCGATGCTGATCTGCTCGCCGGAGGCCAGCAGCATATCCATCTCACGCGCCGAGGGGTTATGGGTGATCTCCCCTGCCTTGGCGATCAGGTCATCGGTGGTGTCACCCTGTGCGGAGACCACCACCACTACGTCATTGCCCGCGTTGTGGGTGTTGGCCACGATCCGCGCAACGTTGAAGATACGGTCACGGTCCTTTACGGAGGAACCGCCGAATTTCTGTACGATCAACGCCATATCTTGTCACTCTCCTCTTTAACGCCCCGCGCTTGCGGGGGCTTGCCGGGCGGAAGCGTTCTTGCACTTCCCTTACCCGTTTATCATTCCACGGTCGCGCCGGTGTTATCGGCATCCAGCTGCAACAGTGTAAATGCTTCACATCCGTCCAGACCTTCCAGCAGCTCCAGACCTTTTTCCAGCTTGGAATAGAACTTTTCGGCCTCGGCCTTTTCGGCCACAGCCATTACGGTGCTGCCTGCACCGGAGACATACACGGCCCTTGCGCCGCACAGCCGCGCCATATCGAACACCTCACGGGAGCCGGGCATCAGGGGCATCCGGTACTGCTGGTGCAGCTTATCCTCGGTGGCAATAGCCAGCAGGTCGTGCCGACCCTCGCAGAAGGCTGCGGGTACCAGCGCCGCACGGGACAGGTTATACACCGCATCCTTATGGGATACCTCCTTGGGCAGAGCCGCGCGGGCTGCCTCGGTCAGCAGCTTGTAGTCCGGCACGATGGCGGCAAAGCAGAGGCTTTCGTCCACATTCCGCTTGACCGAATACACCTTGCCATCCTCGAACACGCTGCTGGTCAGGCCGCCCAGCAGTGCCGGAGCCACGTTATCGGGGTGTCCCTCAATGGCAGTTGCCAGCGTGAGCAGCTCCTGCGTGTTGAGCACATCGCCCAGCATCCGGTTTGCGCCCAGCAGACCCGCGATGATGCAGGCCGAAGAAGAGCCCAGACCGCGTGCCATGGGGATGGGATTCGTCTGGGTGATCTTGAGGGGCGGGATCTGCTTGCCAACTTTTTCAAATAATCCCTTGGCGGAGCGGTACACGAGATTCGACTCGCCCCGGGGGATGCGGGTGCCGTCCGACGCCGAGATCTCCAGCACCTCACTGTCCTCAAAGGTAACTGTGTTGTACAACGTAACTGCCAGACCCAGCGCATCGAAGCCGGAGCCTACGTTGGCGCTGGTGGCAGGGACCGAAACCTTGATCTTCATTGCCGCAGTTCCTTTCCGTTACACTTCCTCGGGCAGACGCTTGAGCACCAGCTTCACGCTGCCGCCCACGGCCTCCACCTTGCGCGCAGCCTCTGCCAGCGCACGCTCGTCGGCGCGCTCCACAAAGTAGGCGCAGCCCTCGTACCGCTCATCCACCACCTTGCCGTAGCCGTAGATGGCCTCCACCACAGCGGGTGCAATGCCCGCCACACGCACATAATATGCAGCGGGAGCCGGGTCGGTGAGCATGCCGTCCACCGGGTCTGCGGGCTGCCAGAACAGGCTGTCGTGCACCTGTGCGCCGTTTTTCAGGGCATCCACCACGTCTGCCACCACAGCGCTGGCGGTGGGCAGCTTGCCTGCGCCCTTGCCGTAGAACACCACATCGCCCAGCATATCGCCCTTGACCAGCACCGCGTTGAATACATCGTCCACGCTGGCCAGCTGGTTTGCCTTGGGCACCAGACACGGCTCTACACCGGCGGCCACGCTGCCGTCCTTGCCAAGCTTCATCCATGCGATCAGCTTGATGACGCAGCCCATCTTTTCGGCGCTGGCAACATCGGCGGCGGTAATGGCGCGGATGCCCCGGGTGGGGACGTTCTGGGGGTAGATCTGGTGGCCGCACACCATGGAGGACAGGATGGCGATCTTGCGGCAGGCATCGCGGCCATCCACGTCATCGCTGGGGTCCTTGGTCTCGGCGTAGCCCAGCTCCTGCGCAATTTGCAGCGCATCCTCAAAGCCAAGGCCCTCCCGCACCATCTTGGTGAGCATGAAGTTGGTGGTGCCGTTCACGATGCCCTCCACCTCGGTGATGACGTTAGCCGCCAGGCACTGGTGCATGGGGGTGATGATGGGCGTGCCGCCGCCCACAGAGGCCTCGAACAGGAAGGCACAGCCGTGCTCCTTGGCCAGTGCCAGCAGCTCTGCGCCGTAGGTGGCCACCATCTCCTTGTTGGAGGTGCACACGCTGCGGCCGCTCTCCAGACACGCCTTGACGTAGGGGTAAGCAAAGCGGGTACCGCCGATGGTCTCCACCACCACCCGGATCTCCGGGTCCTGCAAGATCACATCAATATTCTTGACCACCAAAGGCTCCACCGGGTTGCCGGTAAAATCCTTCGGGTCCAGAATGTATTTTACCTCCACCGGTTCGCCAGCCCGGCGGGAGACGCTTGCGGCATTGTGGCACAGCACCTCGTATACGCCGCTGCCCACCGTGCCAAAGCCCAGAATTGCAATTTTAGCCATACTCTCTTTCCCTCGTTTCCTGTTTTGTTACAGGTTATACCCACAGCGCACACTCACGACCATGCGCTGGCGCGAAAGCTTTTCGGTCAGCTCCTCCGGGGACATCTGCATGGTATCGGTGCGGATGGTGACCGCCACCAGCGCAGCCCCGTTCTCCGGGGTGGACTGGTTGATGGTCACAATGCTGGCGCCTGCGGCGCTGATGCCAGCCAGAAGGCTTTGCAGCGCACCGGTCTCATCCCGCAGGGTAGCCATGACCGTGATGACCTCACGGCCGTTCTCGGAATCAAAGATACAATCCTTATACTTATAAAATGCGCTGCGCGAAAGCTCTACAGCGCGGGTCGCAGCCGAAATGCTGCGTGCCTCACCGCTGGCCAGCAGCTCCTTGGCGCGTACCACCTTGAGAAAAACCTCCGGCAGCACCTGCGCATCCACCAGATAAAAACGGCGTTCCAACTTGTTCACCTCTCAAACACAAGTGTTCTTGCAGAAAATATAATAGCATCCGAACCCCTGCAATGCAAGAGCCCGGATGCTATTTTGTCACTTTGTCCAGTTTTGTCTTGTAAAGCGCGCCCTGTCCTTGCCGGATTTTCAGCAAAGGGCCAAAAAAGTACGATTTTTGCCCTTACTCCGTATCCAGCGCACTGGTGTCGGTGGGGATGACCGGCTGGGTGGGCACAGCACCATCTGTGTTCTCGGTAGAGGCAGCAGCCTGCGGAGCTGCGTGGGAATAGGTGCAGGTATCGGGCAGGTCATCGGCACGGTAGTAGCCCACAGCAGTGCTCGGGCAGCCTGCACCGGCCAGAAGGCCGCTCTGGGTGCAGTAGCGGCGCTCCACCACGCCTGCGGAGGTGGGGAATGCCTTATAGGGCAAATCTGCCTGTGCCTGCTCCATCAGTGCCTTCCACGCGGTCACACAGGTGCGGGTCTTGGCCTGCTGCTTAGACAGGGTCTTGGTCATATCGTAGGGTGCATCGTAGCCCCACCACACAGCGGTGACATAGTAGGGCGTGCCGCCCACGAACCACAGATCCTTTTCGTCGCTGGCAGTACCGGTCTTACCAAAGGCCTCCATGCCGTTGGAGTTGGGGTAGCGGCCGCTGGCAGTACCCACGCTGGAGAACAGAACGTTCTTCAGCAGGCGGTTCATGACGTAAGCGGTATCCGGGGTCAGTGCCTGATAGCTGGTGGCGTTGTTTTCCAGATAGATGTTGCCGTCCCGGTCCAGCACACGGGTGTACAGATGCGGGGTGGTGTACTCGCCATCATAGAAGATCTGGAAGGCTGCAGCCAGCGCCATGGGGGTAACACCCTTGGTCTGGCTGCCCATGACCATCTGCGCCAGACCCACATCGTTGGTGGGGTCCAGCGTATTCAGCTGCAGGGTGTTGTAGACGAAGTTGAAGATATTGCTTGCGCCCACAAGGTCGCCCACGCGGATCGCGATGGTGTTCAGCGAGCGGGCAAGGCCGTTCCACAGCGGGATATCGCTGCCGTCGCCGTAGTTGCCGCCGTAGTTGCGCGGCCAGCTGCGCCATGCGTTGGGGTAAGCGCGGAGCTGCTTGTCGGAGAGGCCCATCAGGCCGTTCTTGCGGCAGTAGTCCTCGTCCCGGATGATCATATCCTGCTTCTGGTACAGGGGGGAGTTATTGAGCATGGTGGACCAGTTGACCAGACCGTACTCGATGCCCAGCGCGTAGGCACCGATGGGCTTGATGGTAGAACCGGTCTGCCGCTCCACGTTGTAGGCGCGGTTCAGGGAAAGGCTCTTGGTCTTTTCGCCCAAGCCGCCCACAATGGCCAGCACGTTGCCGTCATAATCCAGCGTGACCATAGCAGCCTGCGTGCGCACGTTGCGGTAGTAGTAGACGGTGCCATCCTCGCCGGTACGGGTCTTGGGGGTGCCGTCCTCGTTGAACACCTGCACATCATCGTCCGAGATGGAGGTGACCTCCTCCTCATGCCAGCCCGCCGGGAAGTAGGCATCGTCGGTGTTCAGCATCAGGCTTTCCATCTGGGACTGCAGCTTGGTGTTAACCGTGGCTTCGATGGTAAAGCCGCCGGTGTAGAGCAGCTTCTGGGCCTCAGACTCCGTGATGCCCTCCTTGGTCATGATATCCTGCACAACCTCGTTGAACAGTGCATCGGTGAAGTAAGAAGTGACGGTGCTGGGCTTTTTGCCGCTGTCCTCTTCGGCCAGCACAAGGGGCTGTGCAGCGCCGTTGCGGTAGTCCTCCTCGCTGATCACGCCCTGCTGCCACATATTATACATGATGAAGTTGCGGCGGTTGATCAGGTTTTCGGGGTTCGTGTAGGGGTTATAGTTGGTGGGGTTTTTGGTAATGGAGGCAATGGTGGCGCACTCCCACAGGCTCAGCTGGCTGACATCCTTGTTGAAGTACTCGTTGGCCGCCGTCTGCACACCCTGAATGGTGCCGGTAAAGCTGATGGTGTTCAGGTACGCCTCCAGAATGGTCTCCTTGGAGTAGCTGCGGCTCAGGCAGAGGGCGCGGTAGATCTCGCGCACCTTGCGCAGTGCACCATCGATGCCGCTGGCGCTGTTGTCATCGGTCAGGTTCTTGATGAGCTGCTGCTCCAGCGTGGATGCGCCCTGCTTGGAGCTGTAAATGGGCAGCAGATACTCGTTGATCATTGCGCCGATGGTGCGCTTGAAGTTGACGCCGGGCTCTGAGTAGAAGTCCTTATCCTCGGTGCAGATGAACGCATACTGCAAGTTGGAGGGGATCTGCTCAAGGTCTGCCCATACGCGGTGGCTGTTGGAGGAGCGCAGGGTGGCATACTCCACCTGTGCGCCGGTATCCGGGTCGGTGGCCACCACCATACTGGACTGGCTCAGCTGAATGTTGTCCAGATCCAGCAGGTCGCCGTCGTTGGCGGTAGCCTGCACTACATAGTACACCATGCCCACGGCCACCACGCTGCCCAGCATGATGCCAAGGCAGAGCACCGTAGCGATGGTGCGGCCGATGAACCGCAGAATGGGGTGCTTGCTCTTTTCCCTCGGCGGCTTGGGGCTTTTGGGTGCCTTGGGTGCGCGGGTACGGTTTTCCGCTGCGGGGCGTGCCTCGCGGCGGCTCTGGGAAACATTGACCTTACGTCCCACCGGGCGGGCAGGCTGCTCCTCGCCGCTCCGATGGATCTTTCTCATCTCATTGTTGGAGATAGGGATCGCCTCCTGACATTTCAAGACTGTTGCCGGGCATTGCTGCACCGGGCTTTATCCACATCGTTTGTGACACGAAATTTCAAACTGCAATACCATATTATAGCACGCACGCCCCAGTCGGGCAAGAACCAATCCTTGCGCGCTGAGCAGATATAAATAGTATAACACACTCTGTTATGGAAAGTACAGTGCCCGCGTGTGAAAATTGTCTGCCATCCGCTAAAACGGGGCATACTTACAGGGGAAGGGAGTGTTTTTTATGCGCAAGCTGTCTGTCTGCCTGTTCTACGGGCTTTGCGTATTCACCATTGTATTCAGTCTGTTCTGGATGGCGCTGCCAAAGCTGCCGCTGTCCCAAAGCCCCGCCGGGTCCGAGACCGATTCCGCCTCTCCCCTGAGCCTTGCCGCGCAGGCCGTGCCCCAGACGGACACCGCCCGCTACTGCCTGCAAGACAGCGGCGGGCGGGTGGCGGTGTACACCTGCCGCGCCGACGGCACCCCGGGCACCTTGATCCGCGTGACCGGCATCTACACCAATCTTCTGCCGGAAAACGATGCTTTGCGCATCAAGCGCGGGCTTGTGGTCAACAGCCCCCGGGAGCTGGACCTGCTGCTGGAGGATCTGGGGGAATAAATGCAATAGGCCGCCACACAATGTGCAGCGGCCTATTGCATTTAGATGATTCAGGCTTCCATTTCTTCCAGCGGCACAAGGTATTCCTTGCGGCACTGCTCGTATTCCAGCATATAATCCTTGCTGGGGCTATGGTGCATGATGTTTTTCAGGGTGTGGGAGTCGTAGTCATCGCCGGCCTCCATGCCCACCATGCGCACCGCAATGTTGGAGCAGTGGTCGGAGATACGCTCGGCGTTGTTCAGCACATCCAGGAACACAACGCCGGTGTCGATGGAGCAGATGCCGTCCTTCAGGCGGCGGATGTGCTGGTCACGCAGGCGCTCCACCATCACATCAATGATCTCCTCCAGCGGCTCCACCTGTGCAGCCTTCTGGGTATCATCGTTTTCAAAGGCATCGTCCGTCAGAGCCAGAATGCGCTCCAGTGCGGCATCCAGCAGCTGCAGCTCCTTTTTGGCGCTCTCGCTGAAGCTGGCCTCCTTGTCGTGCAGCTCCTCGGCCTTTTCCATGATATTCACGGCATAGTCGCCGATGCGCTCGAACTCGGTGACAAAATTCAGCAGCTCGGTCACCGCGTGGCTCTCGTCATCGCCCAACTCCTGATCGGTCAGCTTAATCAGGTAGTTGGTGATCTCCACCTCCATGCGGTCGATCAGGTTCTCGCGCACCTTGATGGCGCTCACGGTCTCCTCGTCCATCTTCAAAAGCAGCGGCGCGGCCAGACCCACGTTGCGGGCGGCGCGGCGGGACATCTTGATCACCGCATTCTTTGCCTGCTGCAAGGCCACCGCCGGGCTCTTGTACAAACGCTCGTCCAGCACCGGCATACTCAGCTCCTGTGCTTCCTCTACGCTGCTGGGCACCGTGAGCATCGCCAAGCGGCTCAGCACTCCGCTGCAAGGCAGGAACAGCAGCATGGCGCACACGCTGGACATGGTATGGATGTTTGCAATGGAGCTCTTGTTCATCACATCGCCCCACATGGGGATGCCGATGGTGAACTGCACCGCATAGATCAGCGCCAGCAGGATCACACTGCCGATGACGTTGAAATACAGGTGGATGAGCGCTGCCCGCTTACCATCCTTGGAGGAGCCGCCGATGGTGAGCAGCGGGGTGAACGCCGTACCGATATGCGCACCCAGAATGATGGGGATGGCAGAGCTGAAGGTGACAAGCCCCGTGCTGGACAGTGCCTGCAGAATACCCACGGAGGCGGAGGAGGACTGGATGATCACGGTGACCACCACGCCCACCAGAACGCCCAGAATGGGGTTGGTCATGGTGACGAACAGATTCTGAAAGACCGCGCTTTCCCGCAGGGGTGCCACGCCGGTGTCCATCAGGCTCATGCCGGTAAACAGAATGCCGAAGCCCAGCATGATCTGGCCGATATTCTTCTTTTTGGCATTGCGGAGGAACACATAAAAAATGCAGCCAATAAACGCCACCACGGGGGCAAAGGTCTTGGGCTGGATCAAGGTCAGCCACAGGCTGTCGCCTGAGATATCCGCCATGCGGATCAACTGACCTGTTACCGTAGTACCAATATTTGCACCCATGATCACGCCTACCGACTGCGTCAGTGTCATGATACCGGAGTTGACCAGACCGACACAAATAACCACCGTACCAGCCGACGACTGGATGACGCCGGTGATCAGTGTGCCGAAGATCACGCCTTTGATGGTGGAGGAGGTAAGCTTTTGCAATACGCCCTGCATCTTGCCGCCTGCCAGCTTTTCCAGTCCGGCGCCCATGATGGACATACCGTACAGGAACAGCGCAACGCCGCCCAGCAGAGAGGTAATGTGTGTGATATCCATAACGATACTCCTAATATGAAACTTCCCTTTTAATCCTTTACAGCACACAGCCGCCGGAGCCCTGCACGCATAGCGCCGCTCTGTTCCGGAAGCCGCTTATTTTTATTATACCATCAAAGGGGGCGTCTCAACAAGGTTTATTTTACAGGAAAGTTACTTTTTTCACACATTCCGCAACATATTTCTGGGTGTAAAACCAAAAGCTTTCTTTTATTTTACATACATTTTACATTACATCTTCCCTGATGCGGTATGCTGCCGCTTACCCGGCCAGTTCCTCCATGGCCTCCCGCACCGTGTCGGCCGAAAACAGGAACACACCACTGCCGGTGTATACCTCTACATGACTGCCCACATAACGCAACTCAAAATCCTTCATGGTGTTTCCCTCCTGTGTGTCTGTTTTGTACCCGGGGCTTCCCCGGTGAACACAGTATCGCACAATCAAGATACTATAAAAAGGACTTTCAAACGTTATTTGCGGTTTTTTCGAAAAAAAGCAGCGTATGCTCCCCCTCATCTGCTCACGTGAAAAAATGGCTCAGAAACGCCCACAGGCGTTTCTGAGCCACAAATTATAATAATATTTTCCTCATCGTCCCGCTGCGCCGCATTTCCGCAGGAAACAGGCGTTGCAACTGCCGTTTTTCATCACTCCCCTTCCCGTGAAAATGGGATAGCGGAGCGTCCGCAGACGCTCCGCTATCCCGAAATTAAAAATATATTTTCCTCTGACTATGCCCAAAGCGCACGCGGCGGGCATTCCAAATCGTCCCGCTGCGCAAGGCATTATTCTGCCGCGTCCGTCACACGGACGGGGTAGCCCGTCCGCACACAGCGCACAGCATACCGGGCGTTGCCGCCGGAGGTGCAGGTGAACAGGGTCAGATCCCAGCTGTCCGTCTCGGAGGCAGTGGTCATCTCCTCGATTTGGGTGGGGTGCAAGGTCTCCACGCTCTCCACCTCGTAGCTCCAGCGCAGACCGTCCGCATCCGTAAAGCAGATCGGGCTGCCGATGGCCAGCCACTTGATGGGACTGAAATGCTTTGCGTAGTTGTGGCCGCAGAGCACCAGATCATCGGCATAGGTGGTGCCGCTGTACCGCCCGGGGGCGACCTTCAGCCCGGCGTAGCTCCACTGCGCCATCACCGGCAGCTCCAGCCCTGCCGCCGGGATGGAAAGCACCCCGATGTAGTCATGCCCCTCCACCTCTACGGTGGTCATCTCCTGCGCCGGGTCCAGCATCGGCTGCGGGGCTGCAGTCTCGTTTTCCTGCCGGTGCTCCGTAATGGTCCTTTGCATTGTCTGCTCCAGCTCGCCCAATACCTCCTGCGAGGCCTTTTCTGCCCGGGCGGCATCCCACCGGTTGTAGCCCAGCAGCCCGGCGGCGCATAAGATCAGCACCGCACCCAGCACCATGCACAGCCTGCCGATTTTCCGTTTCATTGCATTCCATCCTTTATATATAATAGTATCGTCTGCTTCAGTATACCATTCCCCGCTCCGGTTTACAACCGTTCCTTCGGGCGATTTTTATCGGGCAGCAGCGCGCAGACCAGCCGCACCATCTGCCCGGTCAGGGGCAGCCATACCAGCGCACACAGTACGTTGAACAGGGTGTGTGCGTTGGCGATCTGCCGGGCGATCACGGCGCACTCTGCCCCCGTGGGCGAGCACAGCCGCACCAGCGCCGCAAAGGGCTGCAGGAGTGCGCAGCACACCGCCGCGCCGCTCAGGTTAAAAATGGCGTGGGCTGCCGCCACCCGCTTGGCATCTCTTCCCTGCCCGATGGCGGCAAGCACCGCCGTGATGGTGGTGCCGATGTTATCCCCCAGCAGAATGGGAATAGCCGCCGTCAGCCCCAGCAGGCTGTGCACGCCGTCTGCCCCGGGCTGTGCCGCCATGCTTTGCAGCAGCGCCACCGTGGCAGAACTGCTCTGCACTGTTAAGGTCATGCAGACGCCCGCCAGCAGGCCGTGCAAAGGGCTTTGCTGCACCCGGGCAAGCTCCTGCCGGAGCAGCGGGCTTTGCAGCAGCGGCTCCATGGCGCTGCGCATCACGGTGACGCCCTCGAACAGCAGCCCGAAGCCGAACACTGCCTCGCCCACGAAGCGGCCCCGCCAGCCCTTGCAGGCCAGACAGAGCAGCACCCCGCAAAACAGCAGCAGATACCGCCAGCCTTCCACCCGGAACGCCAGCAGCTGCGCCGTGACCGTTGTGCCGATATTCGCCCCAAACACCACCGGTACCGCCTGCCGCAGCTGCAACAGCCCCGCCGCCAGAAAGGCGATGACCATGACCGTGACCGCCGAACTGCTTTGCAGCACCGCCGTTACCGCCGCACCAGTCAGCAGCCCTGCCGCCGGGTTTGCGGTGCACCGCGCCAGCAAGCTGCGCAGCCGTCTGCCCGCCCCCTGCTGCACTGCCCGGCACAGGCTGTCCGTCCCGTACAAAAACAGCGCCAAGCCGCCGAATACCTGCAGCAACACTTGGAATCCCTGCTCCATCCGCACCCTCCGTTTCTGCCTGTCCTTTATTTCTATGCAGCGAGAGCCGGTTTCTGGCCTGACAAAGCCCACAAGTTTTTTGTGAATTTTTGTTTAATATTTCCCTATTCCCTTGCAATCCGGCTGCAAAAAGAATATGCTTATCAGGCGTTAATACTTAACAGTTGTTAAGTATTTAAAAATGCAAACGAGGAGGGACTGTTGTGTCCGAGCCAAGCACCCCAAGCTTTCAGGGGATGTGCCACTATATCGGGCAGCTGAGCAAGGCATCCAAGGCCGGGATGCGGGCGGCGCTGGCCGATTGCCCCAAATGCCACTTCAATCTGCTGGAAGGCCTGCTGCATTCCATCAACTGCCACGGAAAGGACGGCGCCATTTATGTCTCCGACCTTGCCCGGGAGATCCGTCAGCCGCTGCCGGCGGTCTCGCGCGGGCTGCGGCTGATGGAGCAGGACGGCACCGTGGTGCGGGAGCCGGACCCCGCCGACCGCCGCAAAACGCTGGTGCGCATCACCCCCAAGGGGTACGAGCTGTGCCACCAGTGCGAGCAGGCTCTGCGCGACTACTTTGCCAGCGTGCTGGCACGGTTAGAGCCGGAGCAGGTAGCCCAGATGGACGCGCTGCGCGGCGCGCTGATGGATGCCATTCTTGCGGAAAATGCCGCGCGCAACATTGACCCGAAGGGAGAAACGAACCATGACAAAGATCTTTAAGCAGCTGGCCCGGCACTGGGCGGTCTGCCTTGTGGTGTTCGCGCTGCTGTTCGTGCAGGCGTACTGCGACCTTGCCCTGCCGGACTACACCAGCAAGATCGTGGACACCGGCATCCAGCAGGGCGGCATTGAAAGCCCCCTGCCCCAGACGCTGCGCAAGAGCACGCTGGACGCGCTGAGCCTGCTGATGAACGAGGAGGATGCGCAGAAGCTGCAAAACGCCTACCAGTACTACCTGCAGGACGATGGCGTGCTGCAGCTGCGCTCCGACCTGACCGAGGCCGAGCGCACCGCACTGGAAGATACCGTGACCACCCCGGACATCGTGCTGTATATGGCTGCCGCACAGGCCGCCAACACCCCCGCCGGGCAAGACACGATGGGCATGACCGGCCTTGCCGAGATGCCCTCTGCCGCCGCGGACACCGACACCGAGACCGTTGCCCCCACGGCAGCAGATCTGGATACCGTTTGCAGCCAGTTTGCCGCCATGAGCCAGATGCCCGGCTTTGACCGCAGTATGCTGCAAAAGCAGCTGGACGGTGCCATGAGCACCCTGCTGGAGAACCTGAAAAGCCAGTCTTTGCTGCTGGTGCAGCTGGAATACGAGGCACAGGGCGTTGCACGGGATGTTCAGATGGGTTACCTCTTCCGGGTGGGCGGCCAGATGCTGGCGCTCACCCTGCTGATGGTGGCCGTGGCTGTGGCCGTAGGCTTCCTTGCCTCCCGGGTATCTGCCGCCATCGGCCGTGACCTGCGCCGGGAGACCTTCTCCAGCGTTATCGGCTTTTCCAACGCAGAGATCGAGAGCTTCTCCACCGCATCCCTCATCACCCGCACCACCAACGATATCCAGCAGGTGCAGTTCGTCTGCGTCATCCTGCTGCGCATGGTGGCCTACGCGCCCATTCTGGGCATTGGCGGTGTGCTGCACGTTGTAGGCAGCAGCAGCGGCCTTTCCTGGATCGTGGTGCTGGATGTGGCTCTGCTTTTGTTGCTGCTGCTCTTCCTGATGAGCGTTGCCATGCCGAAATTCAAGGTGATGCAGCAGCTGGTGGACCGGCTGAATCTGGTCAGCCGCGAGATCTTGACCGGCATCATGCCGGTGCGCGCCTTCAGCCGCGAAAAATTTGAGGAGCAGCGCTTTGACAAAGCCAACCGGGAGCTGATGGGCACCCAGCTGTTCACCAACCGCGCCATGGTGGCCATGATGCCCTTTATGACCCTGATCATGAACGGCACCAGCCTGCTCATCGTCTGGTTCGGCGGCAAGGCCATGGACGCCGGCACCATGCAGGTGGGCGAGATGATCGCCTTTATCACCTACACCATGCAGATCGTCATGTCCTTCCTGATGCTGGCCATGGTGGCCGTTATGCTGCCCCGCGCCGGTGTGGCTGCGGATCGTATTGACGAGGTCATCCGCACCAAGGCCACCATCCACGACCCGGACGAGGCCGTCGCAAAGGCTGCACAGGCGCATACCGACTGGCAGGGCGTGGTGCAGTTCGAGGACGTGAGCTTCCGTTACCCCGGCGCGGACAGTGATGCGCTGGAGCACATCAGCTTTACCGCAAAGCCCGGCGAGACCACCGCTATCATCGGCTCCACCGGCTGCGGCAAGTCCACCCTGCTCAACCTCATTCCCCGCTTTTACGATGTGACCGGCGGCAGGGTGACCGTGGACGGCATTGACGTGCGCGAGATGCCGCAGGCACAGCTGCACGACCTGCTGGGCTATGTGCCCCAGAAGGGTGTGCTGTTCAGCGGCACCATTGACAGCAACCTGAAATTCGGCGGCGAGGCTATCACCGATGCGCAGGTGCAAAAAGCTGCTGCCATTGCGCAGGCCACCGATTTTATCGAGGCAAAGCCCGAGGGCTACCAGAGCCCCATTGCACAGGGCGGCTCCAATGTATCCGGCGGCCAGAAGCAGCGGCTTTCCATTGCCCGGGCAATTGCCAAGAATCCCAAGGTCTATCTGTTTGACGACAGCTTCTCGGCACTGGACTACAAGACCGATGTAACGCTGCGCCGCGCCCTGAAGGCACAGACCGACAACGCCACCGTGATCATTGTGGCACAGCGCATCTCCACCGTGCTGCACGCAAACCAGATCCTTGTGCTGGACGAGGGCAGACTGGTGGGCAAGGGCACCCACGCCCAGCTGATGGTCAGCTGCCCGGAATATCAGGAGATTGCCCGCAGCCAGCTGAGCCAGAAGGAGCTGGCGCTGGATACCCTGAATACAGAAAAGGAGGGTGAGTGATATGCCCAGACCCGGACGTCCCACCACCGAGCGCGCCAAGGACTTTAAAGGCACGC
The DNA here is from genome assembly GCA_934540955.1 of uncultured Faecalibacterium sp. Lineage (GTDB taxonomy): Bacteria > Bacillota > Clostridia > Oscillospirales > Ruminococcaceae > Faecalibacterium. The sequence goes on along the minus strand of CAKTCY010000023.1, from coordinate 9,162 downwards.
TGCGGCAGCTCATCCGCACCATGAGCCACTACAAGCTGCCCCTTGCGGCAGCCATGCTGTTTGCTGTTCTGTCCACCATTTTCAACATTGCAGGCCCCAAGGTGCTGGCAAAGGCCACCACCGCCCTTGCCACCGGCTGGATTGCCCGGCTGCGCGGCACCGGCAGCATCGATTTTGTGTATATCGGCCGCATCCTGCTGTTTTTGCTGGGAATGTACCTGCTGAGCAGCGCCTTCAGCTTTATTCAGGGCTGGCTGATGACCGGCCTTTCCCAGAAGGTCTGCTACGACTTCCGCCGCCAGATCAGCGAAAAGATCAACCGCCTGCCCCTGGCGTACTTTGAAAAGCGCACCGTGGGCGAGGTGCTCTCCCGCATCACCAACGATGTGGACACGCTGGGCCAGAGCCTGAACCAGAGCATCACCCAGCTGATCACCAGCGTGACCACCATGATCGGTGTGCTGGTGATGATGCTTTCCATCAGCCCCCGCATGACCCTGATCGCCCTGCTGATCCTGCCGGTATCGCTGGCGCTGGTGCTGGTGGTGGTCAAGTTCAGCCAGAAGTATTTCAAGGTACAGCAGGCCACGCTGGGCGTGGTCAACGGTCAGGTCGAGGAGGTCTACGCCGGTCATAACGTGGTCAAGGCCTTCAACCGGGAGGCCGTGGTGCTGGCAGACTTCAACGCCGCCAACGATAAGCTGTACGAATCCGCATGGAAGAGCCAGTTCCTCTCCGGCCTGATGATGCCCATCATGAACTTTGTGGGCAACTTAGGCTATGTGGCAGTGGCCATCGTGGGCAGCATCTTTGCCGCAAACGGGGTTATCACCATTGGTGATATCCAAGCCTTTATCCAGTACGTCAAAAACTTTACTCAGCCCATCCAGCAGCTTTCGCAGGTGTCCAATATGCTGCAGAGCATGGCTGCTGCCGCCGAGCGGGTGTTCGAGTTTTTGAACGAGCCGGAGGAGGAGCAGCTGGCCGACCCCGCCCGCCGCGCCGCCCCCGCCGACATTGACGGACAGGTCACCTTTGACCATGTGCGTTTCGGCTACACCCCGGACAAGACTGTCATCCACGACTTCAGCTGCACGGTACAGCCCGGCCAGAAGGTAGCCATCGTAGGCCCCACCGGCGCGGGCAAGACCACCATGGTCAAGCTGCTGATGCGCTTTTACGATGTGGACGCCGGTTCCATCACCCTGAACGGCCACGATGTGCGGGACTTTGACCGCAGCGCCCTGCGCGAGGGCTTCGGCATGGTGCTGCAGGACACATGGCTGTTCAAGGGCACCATCATGGAGAACATCCGCTACGGCCGGCTGGACGCCACCGATGAAGAGGTGATTGCCGCCGCAAAGGCCGCCAACGCCGACCACTTTATCCGCACCCTGCCCGGCGGCTACCAGATGGAGCTGAACGAGGACGCCTCCAACGTCAGTCAGGGACAGAAGCAGCTGCTTACTATCGCCCGCACTATTCTGGCAGATAACCGCATCCTGATCCTGGACGAGGCCACCAGCAGTGTGGATACCCGCACCGAGCAGCGCATCCAGACCGCGATGGACCGCCTGATGGAGGGCCGCACCAGCTTTGTCATTGCCCACCGCCTTTCCACCATCCGGGACGCCGACCTCATCCTTGTCATGCGGGACGGCGACATTGTGGAGCAGGGCACCCACGACCAGCTGATCGAGGCCGGTGGTTTCTACGCCGACCTGTACAACAGCCAGTTCGAGGACGTGGTGGATTAAAGCACCTGTTATCGCAGTATAATCGCAAAAAGAGCACCTGTTTTCCTCCTTTCCGAGGGCAGCAGGTGCTCTTTGTTTTCCCCTCTCAGCCATCGCTGCGCGATGCCAGCTCCCCCGAGAGGGGGAGCTTTTCAGCATCTGCCGGTCAGCTGCAATAGAGCTCTCCCTTCGGGAGAGCTGGCGCGGAAGCGCCTGAGAGGGTTTCTGTTTTTTTATTCCTCCACCGCTTCCAGCTTCAAGCCGAACAGCTTTTCCGAGAGGGACGGCAGCAGCTGCTGCAGGGCGCGGACATAGGCCATCACCAACGGGTCCTCGCGCTTTTGCCCCAGCACAACGCCGAACCGGTGTCCCCTGCCCCAGTCCAGCACCCGCGCAAAGCTCAAATCCGGTCTGCGGTAGTAGACCGCCGGGACCATCTTGAGTGCCGGGTCGCCGTAGGCTGCACTGCGGATGCCGCCCACTGGCGTAAAGCTCACCCCGCGTTCCATTCCCTCCTGCAGCAAGCTTGTCTCATAGACAGTCTGATACATCTCCTTGATGGGCAGCCAGCGGTGCTGCAGCGCCTGCTCCAAGGTCAGTTTGGCCGTTGGCATATCGGCGGGCGGGTGGATGGGGATGCAGAGCTCCGGCACATAGAGCAGCGGCACAAAGGTAAGCCCCTGTGCGTAAAATTCTGCACTTTCCAGCTGGAAGGAGAAGTCTGCATCTCCTTTTTTCAGGCTGCGCCAGACCTCGCTGCGGTTGGCGCACTGCGTCATGATCGAAGAATATTGCAGGCACAGCGCATCCGTCAGAGAGAACAGGTCGTACCCGAACATCCGCATGGCCTCATGGCTCCATGCAATCATCAGATGCCGTTCCGGCGGGTTTTCCTGCTGCTGCACCGCGCGGGCATGGCGCACTGCCTGCTGATACAAGGCCACCAGCTGCTTTGCGTTAGGGTAAAAATCCTGTCCCGCCGGGGTCAGCACCACACGGCGCGGCAGATGCTGGAACAACTCAAACTGCAATTGCCCTTCCAACGTGCGGATCTGCTGCGAAAGTGCCGACTGCGAAAGATACAGCGCCTCTGCCGCCGCAGAAAAGCTGTTCAGTTCCACGATCTTTACAAAGCCTTCCAGCGCGCTCTCGTTCATGCTTTTCTCCCTCCCGCAATACATTAGGTTTGCCTAAATTATAATATAAAAAATATGAATTGTAAACAGAACCCTTCTACGCTACAATTGTTAAGGATTCGGCAAAGTGCCTTTTGCTTTGCTGCACGATAAGAAGGAACACAAAGAAGAACAAAAAGAAAGAGAGCGTACCTATGAACAAGATTTCCCGTAAGGGCTTTATCAAGATCGCCGCTGCTGCCGCCATGAGCGGTGTGACCGCCGGCGCTCTGGCTGCCTGCAATGCCGCCTCCGGCTCCGCTTCCGCTTCCACCTCCGGTGCTGCCGGTCAGTACATTCCCGGCACCTACGAGGGCACTGCCGAGGGCATCTCTTCCACCGTCAAGGTCACCATGACCTTCTCTGACAGCGCTGTCACCGATGTGGTGGTGGATACCTCCGGCGAGACCGCTTCCTTCGGCGCTGCCGCCGCTGATGAACTGCGCGAGCAGCTGCTGGCTGCCGGTTCTGCCGAGATCGACGGCGTTTCCGGTTCTACCATCACCTCCGACGCCGTAATGAAGGCCGCCAAGAGCTGCTACGCACAGGCCAAGGGCGAAGCCGTGGTCTCCAGCGTGCAGCTGCCCACCGGCGACGCAAACGACTGGCTGGGCAAAGAGCCTGACATCGATGAGGCTGCCATCACCGAGACCGTGGATACCGATATCTTGATCGTGGGCGCAGGCAACGGCGGTATGTTTGCTGCCGCCTATGCTGCTGCCAACGGCCTGAACTTCCGTGTCATCGAGCAGAACGCCAACGTGCAGGACACCCGCCACTGGGTCGGCGCTGTTGATGGCTTTGGTGCACAGGAGCAGGGTATCCAGATGGATCGTGCCAAGCTGCTGAGCGAGATCTCCCGCTATGCCTCCGGCAAGTGCGACCAGCGCGTTGTCAAGACCTGGATCAACGAGTCTGCCGAGATGATCGGCTTTGTACACGAGATCATGACCGAGAAGTACGGCGTGAACATGATCTACACCTACGGTGACGAGGCCAAGTGGCCCGCAGAGAACGCCGAGCATAACACCGATTTCATGTATCCTGAGATCGAGTACACCTACGACCGCAGCAGCGGTGTTGCCCGCAACGAACTGCTTCTGCAGTACATTCAGGAGCTGGGCTACGATGTAGACTTCAAGACCAGCCTGGCAAAGCTGGAAAAGAACAGCGATGGCCGCATTACCGGCATCATCGCCCAGAGCACCGAGGACGACCACTTCATCCGCTACAACGCCAACATGGGCGTGCTGCTGGCCTGCGGCGGCTTCCCCGGCAACCCCTACATGATGGAGCAGCTGGACCCGCTGGGCACCAGCGTGACCACCGCCTGCTCCTACTCCCCCGCCGACAAGGGCTACGGCATCCGCGCTGCTGTGTGGGCCGGTGCCAATCTGGACAAGGAAGCCGCTCCCATGCTGTTTGACCGCGGCGTTGTTGCCCCCGGCGTGGATGGCGGCTATGTGGATAGCGACTCCGCCTTTGGCGGCAAGGCCTTCCCCGGCAAGATCCGCCAGTACAACCCCGGCACCCAGCCCTTCCTGAAGGTGAACCGCAACGGCGAGCGCTTTGCCAACGAGAGCTGCCCCTACAACGATATCGTCTACGCTGCTGCCCACCAGCCGGGCCGCGTCTACGCACAGATCTGCGATGCCAACATTCTGGAGGACGCAAAGCGTTTCCACACCATCGGCTGCTCTGCCCAGACCCGCAACGGCGGCGAGAAGTACATTCAGGGTAAGATGGACGAGGCTATCGAGGCCGGTGCATTGTTCAAGTGCGATACGCTGGACGAGCTGGCCGACAAGATGGGCTTTACCGGCGCTGCCAAGGATACCTTCCTTGCCACCGTGGAGCGCTACAATGAGCTGTACGATAAGCAGAACGACGAGGACTTCGGCAAGCCCGCTTACCGTCTGAGCGCCATCCGCACTGCGCCCTTCTACGGCTGCTGGCTGGGTGCCTCTCTGCTGACCACCGAGCAGGGCATCGCCATCAACGAAAAGGGTCAGGCTCTGGACACCAACAATCAGCCCATGGAGGGTCTGTACATCACCGGCGATATGTCCGGCAGCTTCTTTGCCAACAACTACCCCTGCCTGATGGCCGGTGTGGCTATGGGCCGCACCCTGACCTTCGCCATGAAGGCTGTCAAGCAGATGGCCGGTCTGGAAAACGCCTGATAAAGCGCGTCTCTCCGGCATACTCTAAGCGTTTCTTCTTTTCTTCTTTTTCATGTGAAGAGGGGCAGCCCCGGTCTTGGGGCTGCCCCTCTTTGCGTTATTTTGCCCCACACGCCCTCTACACAAATGGACGCGATTGTGCTATGATAAGCGTGAAAACCGGGCAGTTCAATGTCCACCCGGTCAGAGATCGAGGTGTTTGTACAAATGTCGGATATTCTGGATACCTTACGGCAGGAAGGGGTAGACCCCACCCTGCTTACGGCGGTGCAGGAATACCGCGCCGCCCATCCGCTCAGCGAGACGCTGCGCCCGCGTATCCCCGCCCCTGCCTTTATCTACTACGGCAAAGAAGTGTGGGAGCAGGCGCTGGCAGCCATCCTCTGCGGCGAAAACCTGCTGCTGGCCGGCGGAAAGGCCACCGGCAAAAACGTGCTGGCAGAAAACCTTGCCGCTGCCTTCGGCCGCCCTGCGTGGGACATCTCCTTTCATGTAAACATGGATGCCGCCTCCCTGATCGGCATGGATACCTTTGCGGGCGGGCAGGTGGTGTTCCGTCCCGGGCCGGTGTACCGCTGCGCACAGTGCGGCGGCTTCGGCGTACTGGACGAGATCAACATGGCCAAAAACGAGGCGCTGGCGGTGCTGCATGCGGTGCTGGACTTCCGCCGCGCCATCGACGTGCCCGGGTACGACCGCATCCCGCTGGCTGAGGAGACCCGCTTTATCGCCACCATGAACTACGGCTACGCGGGCACCCGGGAGCTGAACGAGGCGCTTACCTCCCGCTTTGCGGTGGTGCAGATGCCCACCATCACGCAGGATAATCTGGAAAAGCTGCTGCGGGCGCAGTTCCCGGATCTTGCCGCCAAATATGTGCACCAGTTCGCACTGTTGTTTCTGGACCTGCAGAAAAAGTGCGACAGTGCCGAGATCTCCACCAAGGCGCTGGATCTGCGCGGAATGCTGGACGCGCTGCGGCTGATCCGCAGGGGCATCCCGGCCGGGGCGGCGCTGGATATGGGCATCACCAATAAAGCCTTTGACTCCTACGAGCAGGGGCTGATCCGGGACGTGATCGCCGCGCGCATCCCGGCCAAGCTGGATGCCGGAAAGCTGTTTGCCTGATGGACGCCCAGAGCTATACCGCGCAGGAGCGGCGCGCGGCCAATCAGGTCTGGGCCGCTGCAGGTGCTTACGGCTTTGAGCCGCTGTTTCTGGCCCGCAACACGGACGGCACCATTGATTTTTACATGAACTGCATCGTAGGGCTGGTGCACAAATACTACGGTGATGCGCTGATCCGGGACATTTTTTCCGCATGGGAGGGCGACACGCGCCAGCCCATGCTGGACGATATGGCGTGGCTATATCTGGAAAACGCCGCCTACCGGCTGGAGCTGCCCCACCGCCCGGTGCTGGAGGCGCTGCGGTTTGCCCACGCGGACTACTTTTTTGCCATCCAGTACAAGCTTTCGCGGCAGGAGTGGATGGCGAAAAACCAGCTGGTGTACACCATGCAGGCCGCGCGCTGGCGCGAGGTGCTGGGACGCTCCGCCCCGGTCATGACCCCCTACGAGAGCAGCCTTGCCGCAGCGCTGGCACCGGAGAACGTACCGGAACCAACGCAGCTCAAAAACAGCCTGCTGGCGCTGTTTGCAAAATTTGCCCTGTTTGACGGCAGGGTGCGCCAGAAGCCCGCGCTGCACCTGCGGCTGCAGGGCTTCTGGGCAAAGCTGGCTACCAAAACCATGCCCACCCAGATGATCAAGACCGACCGGGTGACGGTGGAGCATTCCGGCGCGGTGGATGCCGCAGGCAGCGGGCTGGCGGTGGACAAGCGCCGGGCAAACATCACCCTGAAGCAGCGTGCCGCGCAGGACCGCGCCTACATTGAAAGCTGCTTTGGGCGCTGCTTCTATCCGCCGGAGCAGCTGCGCAAGGCCGAGCAGGAGCTGTGCACCGGGGTGCATCTGGGCTGTCATTTGTGGTTCAGCGCCGGGGTGCCCAGCCCGGCACAGGCCCCCACCCCGGAGGCGCGGCAGCTGGCACAGCAGGCCGAATTGCAGGCCGAGCGCAACCGCGCCTACTACGCCAAAAATCAGGAGCTGCACCGCAGCGTGGTGCTGCGGCTTACCGAGCAGATCCGCAACTGCATTCTGGTGCATCAGCAGCCCGACCAGCGGGTGGCGCGCAGCGGCAACCTGTGCGCCGGTCGGGTGTGGCGTGCCCCTTACCTGAAGGATGACCGGGTGTTTTTGTGCCCGGAGGAGGAAAACTGCCCCGCCTTTACGGTGGATCTGCTGCTGGACGCCTCCGCCTCCCGCCTACACTGTCAGGAGGTGATTGCGGCGCAGGGTGTCATTCTGGCCGAAAGCTTGGCCAACTGCGGCATTCCGGTGCGGGTAAGCGCCTTCAGCAGCCTGCGGGGCTACACGGTGCTGCGGGTGCTGAAAAGCTTTGCGGACAAGAACCGGCAGAACATTTTCCGCTACTTCGCCTCTGGCTGGAACCGGGACGGTCTGGCACTGCGGGCGGCAGGCGATCTGATCCGGTACGCCCCCGGTCCCGCCCCGCGCCACCTGATGATCCTGCTGACCGATGCCAGCCCCAACGACAGCCGCCGCATCCCGCCTACGGCGCAGAACCCGCTGGGCTGCGCCTATGAGGACGCCGCCGGTGTGTCAGACACCGCCGCGCAGGTGCGCACCTTACAGCGGCAGGGCGTGCGGGTGTCTGCCGTTTTTATGGGCGAGGACAGCAGCGCCGGTGCCGCCGCGCAGATCTACGGCAAAAATATGGCGCGTATTCGTGGGATGGATCAGCTTGCCCGGGCAGCCGGGCGGCTGATCCAGAACGAGATCCGGGAACTTGGCGATTGAAGTAAAATAAAACGACCCCTGTGGGAGAAGTACCGGCCTTAGTCGGCATTTCCCGCAGGGGTCATTTTTTTACAACCGTTTATTTCAAAGCACAACCATACTTTGAACCTTTGTTCGCTCTGCGCCGCAAGTTTTTGCAAAAATTTGTTGTTTTGGAAAACTTACAGTTGTTTTTCGTTCAAAAGTATGCTATACTATGTTCAGAGAAGTTTTATGCAGCCTGTCGGCCCGATCACCCGGCTGGCGCTTTTACAACGTTTCGCTGTTTGCTCTTAGGAAGGAGATCAATCATGGACGCTTCCCGTTATTTTGACGCCATGCACAACGCCATGTCCACCCTGCACACCGGTGCACAGCTGCTGCTCACCGTCCGTTTGCAGGACACCTGCGGCAATGATGCCTATCTTGAAGTAAAGCAGCTGCCCGGGGAGCAGAGCGCCCTTGTGTGCTACTCCACCATGGGACGGCGCTGCCTGAATTTCCAGCTGTTCCGCAAGGGCTGGCAGCTGTGCCACAATGCCGATGGGCAGTTGACCGGGCGTTTCCCGTCCAGTGCCGACAGCCTGCTGAGCCAGACCGACTTCCGCGCCTACTGCCGGGAGGATCGGCTGGATGCTGCCCGCACCCAGCGCCTTATGGAGGAGCTGGGGCAGCGTGCCGGGACCAACTATGTTGGAACCATCCCGCAGAATGCCCGCACCGGCGCGCAGATCACGGTGGAAAGCCACCTTGGCTGCGGTGCACGCTGGAGCTACTGGAATCAGGATGCTTCCCCCTGCCTGCCGCTGGGCGCAATTTTGTACTGGCTGGCTGATTTTCTGGCCGGGAACGAGCGCCGCGCCCTGCAGTCTGACCCGCAGGCTGCCGCACTGGCTGCGCAGTGGCTGGCAAGGGACACTGCTGTGTTCTTCCGCCCCTCTCCTGCCCTGACGGTAGCCTCTGCAGCCTGCCATACTGCCCCGGCTGCACGGCGCACCCGCCCTGCGCCGGTGCCTGCCGCACGCAGCAAGAGCTGGCAGAGCGTTCTGGCTGCTATGGCTGCGGTGTAAGGAAGGTGTATCTTGCACAATCTATATATGCTGCTGTTCTGCGCCCTCATCAGTCACCTACGGTGACAGCTTCCCCCGACCGGGGGAAGCCTTTTTGTTCCGGCAAACATTCAAACAAAATCAAAAGCGGCTGTTGC